>NZ_JBFTNT010000176.1:0-15527 GCF_056397585.1 Pedobacter sp. 05L430
ATATACCTCTAAAGCGCAAATAAAGATTACATCCCATCACAAAATAGTGAATAACTTCTTTTCAAAGATACTAATATTTTTAGTAATTTTAACTAATGATATTAGACAAAGAAACACCCGACAATTACCACAAAGGAAGAGGGGCTCAGTTTAACCCTCATAATCGTTTTGCTAAAAATGATTATGTAAAGGAACATGATGAAGGAATTGACGAATGGGAAGAGGAGGATCAAAAGACCACTTTCATTTTTGGCAAATCAAAATCTATTGTAAACAAAGTAGATAGTCCTGATGTAGGCATGCTATACTCTCTAAATCCGTATCAGGGCTGTGAACACGGTTGCACCTATTGCTATGCAAGAAACGCGCATGAGTATTGGGGATTTAGCGCTGGATTAGATTTTGAACGCAAAATCATAGTAAAAACAGACGCTCCTATCCTGTTCAAAAAGTTTTTGGAGCGTAAAGGATGGGATGCATCTACTATTTCATTATCTGGCAATACAGACTGCTATCAACCCGCAGAAAGACGCTTCAAAATAACGCGTCAGCTTTTAGAAATTGCTTTGACCTATAAGCAACCCATCGGGATGATTACAAAAAATGCGCTCATACTTCGTGACCTGGATATTCTGCAGGAAATGGCTAAACTTAATTTGTGCATGGTATATGTTTCGATTAATAGCTTAAATGAAAAGCTCCGTTCAAAAATGGAACCGAGAACAACTACTGCCAAACAACGATTAAAAATAGTGGAAGAGCTAAGCAAAGCAGGAATTCCAATGGGCGTTATGGTTGCCCCGCTCGTTCCAGGTCTAAGCGATCATGAAATCCCTGTTATCCTAAAAACTATTGCCAATTGTGGGGCAATATCAGCGGGTTATACTGTGGTACGACTTAATGGCGCTATTGGAGGGATATTTGAAGACTGGCTGCGCAAAAACTACCCTGATCGCTTTGAGAAGGTGTGGCATATGATTCAGTCCTGTCACGGTGGAAATGTAAACGATAGCAGATTTGGAGATAGAATGAGGGGCGATGGCAATATCGCTCAGTTAATTAGAGATAACTTTAAACTTCATTGTCGGCTGAACCACCTAAACGAGAAAAAGATTGAGTTGAACCCTGGTTTGTTTAAAATCCCCAAAGCTCAACTCGATCTATTTTAAAACACTAAGAAAGAAAGTTGTCTTCTTCTCTATATGCTTGTATTACTCTAAGTTCACCTTCTTTTCCTGGTTTTGAATTACCATGTTCCATACCCATAACGCCTTTATACCCTTTTTCATAAAGGTGTTTGAATAAGTTCTTATAGTTAATCTCACCGGTTGTTGGTTCATTTCTTCCAGGATTATCACCTATTTGAATGTAGGCAATCTCATCCCAGCATCTATCAATGTTAACTATTAACTGCCCTTCAGTTTTCTGCATATGATAAATGTCATAAAGAATTTTACATGAAGGACTCTGCACTGCCTTACAAACAGCATAGGTTTCATGCGTTTGTTGTAAAAATAACTCAGGGGTATCACTTAAGGTCTCCAGTACCATTATTAAACCATGGGGTTCAAAAATTTCGGCACCAGCCCTCATAGCATCAACAACATTTGCAAATTGATTTCCATAAGGTAATTTGCGTTCGTAAAATCCCGGAACAACTGTTAACCATTTTGCATTACATCTTTTTGCAGCTTCTACAGACTTTTTACAGGTCTCTACGAATTTATCTTTAAACTCTTTTTTGCCTGTTGTTAACGATGTTTTCCAGTTATCCCCTCCATCAACAACAAAAACACCCATTCTCATGCCCAATTTGGCAAGCAGGTCTCCTATTTTTGTTTGTTCATCAACTGATCTTCCTAAATAGCCATTGTCCTCAATAGAACGAAAACCCTGATCATGCATAAATCTAATCTGATCCAGAAAGCTATCACCGGCATTATTCTTAAACATTCCCTGATGAGGAGCATAATCTAGATTAAAAGTTTTACCAGCCAAGGCTGAGCCTTGCCCCGTAGTAGTTTTGTCTGCAGCAAGTCCATTTATTGAAGACCCGGCCACAAGCGCACCAGTGGCGACAAAGCTATTTCTTAAAAATTCTATTCTGTTCATATTTTTGGTTTTTGGTTAGGTACTTTTTTTAACAATGGATTAGTTTATTATCATTTTTTTAAATCCCGCCGTAAGTGTATCGGCAACGCTTCCGTCCTTTCGGTGATAAATAATATACGCTTCCATATTTTTTTTGGTTGCAAAATCAAGTGCTTCATTAACATTCATAGCCATTATGGGGCTATCATAYCCATCGGCAGTAATAGCGTCCTTTGCATAAATTGTAACGCTTATCAATGCATTATCTAAAGGATAACCCGTTTTAGGGTCAATTAGGTGTGCAACCTTCCAGGAGCCTTTTTGCAAATATTTTCTATAATTACCCGCAGTAGTTATTGCTCCATCATTAATGCTGATAACATGCCTTACTTCAGGTTCGGCATTTGGTGAATTTGCAGGTCCTTCAATCCCTATATTCATTGATGTTCCATCAGGTTTCGGTCCTTTTATCCTTAGTTCGCCTCCTATTTCTACTACAAACGATGTGATTCCTTTGTTAATTAAATAATCAGCCACTACATCAACACTGTATCCCTGGGCAATTCCATTAAGATCTACATTTATACATGGCTTTTGTTTTTTAAGGAAATTACCTTTTAAACTAAGGTTATTCATGCCTACGCACTTCAGTAATTCCTTTACCCGAGCACTATCGGGGAATTTATCTATTGGCTTTGCACCAAAACCCCATGCTTGTACAAGAGGCTCAACAGTTACGTCAAATTTTCCTTTGGTAGCTTTATACACCTCAAAAGATTTTGCCATCACTTTAGCAAAATGTGGATCTAAAACAATCCCGTTCGAAGAAGCATTAAACTTATTGATCAAAGAATATGATTTGTATAGCGACATAGATGAATCGATAACCATAAGAATGCTATCTACATTACCCTTCGTTACAATGCTATCCCGAGCAAAATACTTAATGGAATAATCAGTTCCCTGAGCATAACCATGTATAGCATACTGTCGCAGATCTTCCTTCTTAAAAAGAAGAAAAATTTGCGACAGCAGCAATAAAATAAAAGCTTTATTTATAAAAAACATTACGTTAGTAACGTTTATATCACCTTAGTTTGCCCTGGTGTAGGAATTGGATACAATCCATTAGCATCAGGTAATAGTTTAGGTTTTGCAGTCCAGCTCAACTCATCAGGGAATAAACTGTTCTCTGCTTTTAAAGCATCATCCCATTTAATAGTTTTTCCAGAATAAGTTGCATAACGACCAATAATGGCTGTCATACAGCTTTTTGCACCACGTTCTGCATCCCAGAATTTATATTCACCCTTAGCAATAGCAGCAAAAAGCTCGTCGTGCTCAGTTTGATAAGGATTAGGGTTTACTTTTGAACTGTAGTTATAGATCAGTTTATTTTTAGTGTCATATAATCTTCCTTCGTTACCTGCAGATAAGAAAACACGACCTTTAGTTCCATGGAAGCTTTCATCAACACGGTTATCAATACCTTCAAAGTGGCGGCACTGACTGTTAATTACAGAACCATCTGCATAAGTTAATTCTACAGAGTGGTTATCATAAATCTCACCATAATCTTTTCCAGTTCTCCAGGCACGGCTGCCAGTACCTTGAACAGAAACCGGATAAGCATTTTTAACCCAATTCGCAATATCAATATTGTGTACGTGTTGCTCAACTATATGATCACCACATAACCAGTTAAAATAATACCAGTTACGCATTTGATATTCCATTTCAGTTTGGCTGGCTTCACGCGGTTTCACCCAAACGCCACCACTATTCCAATATACCTGACCACCAGTGATATCGCCTATAGCTCCATCCTGAATGCGTTTAATAACATCTCTATAGTTATTTTGATATCTGCGCTGCAGACCTACAACAACATTTAATTTTTTAGTTTTTGCAATTTCGGCAGCTGCTAAAACTTTACGGATACCTGGCGAGTCAACAGCCACTGGTTTTTCCATAAATATGTGCTTGCTCTGGTTAACTGCTTCTTCAAAGTGACTAGGTCTGAATCCTGGAGGAGTTGCTAACAAAACAACATCGGCCAGGGCTATTGCTTTTTTATAAGCATCAAAACCTACAAATCTACGTTCCTGAGGAACATCAACTTTGGCTCCAAATTTTTCAGAGATCTCTTTGTATGCACTTTCTAGTCTATCGCTAAAAGCATCAGCCATAGCTACCAACTTTAGGTTTTGCTTAGTACTTAATGCCTGAAAAGCGGCACCGGTACCACGACCGCCGCAACCAATTAATGCAATTTTGATGGTGTCATCTACAGATGAATGCGCTCCGCCGTTAGCAAAAGCAACTCCATTTAACATAACACCTCCGGCTACAAGAGCCGAAGTTTTTAAAAATTCGCGGCGTTTGTCGCGCAGTTCTTCATTGTTCATTGTAATTTAGGTTTATATATGGTTCTTAGTATGTTTGGTTTATTAGTAATCTTTAATAGGAGCCTTGCTATAATAAGCATCTATCTCTTCTTTTGATGGAGGTGTTACTGGTCTAACTAACCTCATTCCGACAAAAGGAGCTTCAGGAAACCACCAATTACTTTTTGGAATCTGAGGATCCAGCTGTTTCCAACTAGGGTCTGATGCTAATCGGGATGCAGAACGAGCATCTTTAGCTTCATCATTATATGCACCACCTCTAACTGCATTTGGATATAATTTTTCTGGAACGGCAACAGGATCATTTGCCTTATCACCTTTTACTGATGCATAAAAATCCGGCAGATATTGATCATAGGTCCATTCTGCAACGTTTCCATACATATCGTATAATCCCCATGCATTTGGCTTTTTCTGACCAACAACATGAGTTTTACCATCGCTATTTCCATTAAACCATGCATAATCACCTAATTTTGAACCGTCGTTTCCGAAAGAATATTCGGTAACAGAACCTGCGCGGCAAGCGTATTCCCATTCAGCTTCAGTAGGAAGTCTGTAAAAAACGCCTGTCCTGGCATAAAGCCATTTACAATACTGAATAGCATTATAATGAGTCATAGCAAGTGCAGGTTGCCCCTCTTTACCCATTCCGAAAGTCATATCCAGATACGGTTTTGTAGGTCTTGTTATTGCATCAACATTTTTTGGAATTGGAGCAGTACTATGTGCTGCTTCGTAATCCTTATATAAAAATGGCTCGTAATTATCCCASATCACTTCKTAGGTACTCATCCAAAATGGGGCAACTTTCACTTTGTGAACCGGCTGTTCATCAGCATTCCCCTTTTTACTTCCCATCATAAATTCACCACCGGGAATAGCAACCATATCGAACGACAACTTTGTGCCTTCCAATTGTTGTTTATAAGATTCGGGTTTCTCCTGTGCCAGAGTAGTTTGAATAGCAAGAAATGCTAAGGGCACTAACAATGATAATTTCACTTTCATTTATAAAATTTTGATACAACAAATATTTTAACCTAACCTATTTATTCTCTAAAATAGAGGCAATAATTGATAAACCAAAATCTGCACCCATATAATTTCATAAAATGTGTAATATAAACACTAAGTCAACCTCAGAAAATGAAAATCAATGTAAAAGAAAACGCCTGTCAGATGTTCATCTAACAGGCGTTTTATAGTCACAGGTGGTAGTTTATTCTACACTTCCCTCTTCTTTTTTCTTTTTCTTACCCGGACTTTTATTTTCTACAACAATAACATCTCCTTCTTTATCATAATCGATTTCCAAAGTGTCTCCATCATGAATATCTCCTTTAAGGATTTCTTCAGCAATTGGATCTTCAAGATATTTTTGTATTGCACGTTTAAGAGGTCTGGCTCCAAAGGCAGAATCAAAACCTTTATCAGCAATAAACTCTTTTGCTTTCTCTGTTAATTTAACTTCGTAACCTAAATTATGTACGCGGCCAAATAATGATTTCAATTCTATATCAATGATTTTGAATATCTCTTCTTTTCCTAAAGAATTGAAAACAACCACATCATCAACACGGTTAAGAAACTCAGGAGCAAATGCACGTTTCAATGCAGTTTCGATAACGCCCCTTGAGTGCGCATCAACCTGGTTCACTTTAGCTGAAGTAGAGAAACCTACCCCTTGTCCGAAATCTTTTAGCTGACGGGCACCGATGTTAGAAGTCATAATGATAATGGTATTTCTAAAATCCACTTTACGACCTAAACTATCTGTAAGCTGTCCTTCATCAAGCACCTGCAATAAGATGTTGAATACATCAGGGTGAGCTTTTTCAATCTCATCCAAAAGAATTACGGCATAAGGTTTACGTCTAACTTTTTCAGTTAACTGACCACCTTCTTCATAACCCACATATCCCGGAGGCGCGCCCACTAAACGTGATACCGCAAATTTCTCCATGTACTCACTCATATCAATTTGAATTAGTGAATCATCACTATCAAACATAAAACGAGCAAGTTMCTTAGCTAATTCAGTTTTACCAACACCCGTTGGACCTAAGAAAATAAATGAACCAATTGGTTTTTTAGGATCTTTTAATCCGGCTCTGGTACGTTGAATTGCTTTAGTCAGTTTTTTAATGGCATCATCCTGACCAATAATTTTCTGTCCAACAGTCTCGTACATATTCAATAGCTTAACGCTATCAGTTTGTCCTACACGTTGTAACGGAATACCAGTCATCATAGAAACAACCTCAGCAACGTTATCTTCCGTAACGGTATAACGTTTAGTTTTAGTTTCATTCTCCCATTCAGCCTTAGCACGATCCAACTCCTCTAAAAGATTTTTTTCAGTATCTCTTAATTTAGCTGCTTCTTCGTATTTCTGACTTTTTACAACTTAATATCTCGATAGTTTCATCAGGCGTAGCAGGCTCAATCATTACCTTTTGGAAACGACGATCCAATGCACCATCTTTTTCTATATACTGACGGTATTCATCAAGTGTTGTAGCACCAATACATTGTATTTMGCCCCTGGCCAATGCAGGTTTAAACATGTTCGATGCATCCAGTGAACCAGAAGCACCACCTGCACCTACAATTGTATGAATCTCATCAATAAACAAAATTACATCTGTAGATTTTTCAAGCTCGTTCATCACAGCTTTCATACGTTCTTCAAACTGCCCGCGGTATTTAGTACCTGCAACCAAAGAAGCAAGGTCTAAAGTAACCACACGTTTGTTGAAAAGAACTCTTGATACCTTGCGTTGAACAATTCTCAAGGCCAATCCTTCGGCGATAGCTGATTTACCAACACCCGGCTCACCAATTAAAATTGGATTATTTTTTTTACGACGCGATAAGATCTGAGACACACGCTCAATTTCTTTTTCACGACCAACAATCGGGTCTAGTCTTCCTTCCTCAGCAGCTTTTGTTAAATCTCTTCCAAAATTATCCAAAACCGGGGTCTTAGATTTTATGTCAGAAACTTTTTTAGGGCTGCTAAAGCTCTCTTCCTCACGATAATCTTCATCACCGCCTGTTGATGCACTATTTTGAGTTTCGTCTTTGAATCCGTTTTTATTCACTTCAACCTCCTGTTTAAAGATTTCGTAATTAACGTTGTATTGTAATAAAATCTGCGACGCAATATTATCATCATCACGAAGGATAGACAACAATAAATGCTCGGTTCCTATCAAATCGCTTTTAAAGATTTTTGCCTCCAGATATGTTATCTTAAGAACCTTTTCAGCTTGTTTGGTTAAAGGAATGTTGCCCAGATTTACTGTTACACTTGAGGTACCTCTTACGGAATCCTCAATTGAGCGGCGAAGTTTTGAAGTATCAACTCCTAATGATTTCAATATCTTAATAGCCATACCATCGCCTTCGCGAATAAGGCCTAACAAAAGATGTTCTGCGCCTATGTAATCGTGACCTAATCTCAGGGCTTCTTCCCTGCTAAAAGAAATCACGTCTTTTACTTGTGGAGAAAATTTAGCTTCCATATATACCTTTCTAAAATCCGGAATGCTCTAAACTATAAAAATTGTTTAATAAAAAGCATCCCTGATTTTTTTATTTTATCAACAATTACGCCATTGACTATTAATTAGATGTTGGAACTGCCGTAATTTCATAAATGTTACCAATCTTTGACTAATTCATTTACGCATAATTTTCAATACTTCCACATATATCTATAGGCCAGAAACGCTTAATTAACTGTTTTAAACATATTCAGATCACTTTGTCGTATAAATGTAATGATTTTTATGGAATAATATCACCTGTCAAAAGTGGATATTATCAATAAAAAAACTACCAAAATGGCAGACCTTTGCCAGATCAAATAAAATGACGACCCAACCATCCTATTCAGCTGGAACCAACTTTAAGCATACAGGCTGCCCAACGTCTATTTTAACAGATGTTCCTGTCAATTTTCCGGTTGCTTTGTTTATTTTATAAACCGAAACATTATTGGCATCTTGGGCTGCAACCAGCATGAAATTGCCAGACGGCGTTATCACAAAGTTTCTTGGCGTCTTATCAACATTGTATCGTTCAACAAATGTTAACCTACCATTCTTTCTATTGATAGCATAAGCTACTATATTATTGGCATTACCTCTGTTTGATGCATACAAAAACAAGCCATTGGGCGATACATGTATATCTGCAGCACTATTTTCAGTAAAGGCTTCTGGCATCATATTAACACTTTGTAAAAACGTTAACTTCCCATTATTACAGCTGTATACATTAACAATCGCTGTCATTTCCTGCACAAGGTAAAGGTATTTTTGATCAGGAGAGAAATCCATATGACGAGGACCATTACCAGGTTGTACACTTTCAAAGGCAGGTCCGGCAGGCGTTAAAGGCATTTTTTTGCTACTATCGTAATTATAAATGTTTATCTTATCTGTTCCAAGGTCAGCATAAAACAGTATTTTCTCATTTTTTGATAATAGCGCCGAGTGTACATGCGGCCCCTCCTGTCTTAATTTATTCGCACTCCCTCCCTCATCCTGTATCGTTTGCGATGCCTGCGCTAAAGAGCCATCGCCATTTATGGGCAAAACAGTTAAACTACCACTCCCATAATTAGACACAAATACATTTTTACCATCCCTATCTATAGCAACATGGGCTGGCCCCACGCCTGAGGACGATTGCTTATTGATAAATTCCAGCTTACCAGTTGAACGATCAAATTTAAATGAACTTACCTCTCCTACTTTGTTCGAATTAACCGCATAAACAAACTTAAGATCATTGCTTACTGTTAAAAAAGCAGGATTTTCTACACCATCGATCTGGTTTAAATAGGTCATTTTACCACTTTCGTCATCAAATCGATAAACCAATATACCCTTGCTTTCATTAGTCCGGGTATAAGTACCAATCAGCAGATCAAATGTTTTAGAGGAAGTAATTGTTTTCTGAGAAAGGCCAATAAGAGGCAATAACAACATAGCCAGAAATGGGACAGCCTGTTTTCTGCATTTTTTGAAACAATTCATTTACTTAATTTTACTTCTATATGTGAAGTTGGTTATCTAAAAACTGGTTAATGTAAACATATAAAAAATCTTTGACAGGTGTTTTCTTATCTTTGCTCTAAATAGGGCTCAAATGTGTCCTTTTTCCACTAAAAAAATGAATCTTTCATTTCTCCATATGGGCGGTACCTCCAACATGTCTTCAAAACTTTGTGAATAATCAGGAGAAAATATCTAACACAATGAAAAGGATTAAAACGAAGGCTTTGTTGGTGCTGGTTTTCACTTTTATGGGCTCGTATGCAACTTTATTTATTATACTTCCATATTCCTATTGGAAAGAGTATGCCGACATGTCTGTTTCCAGATTAATAATAGACCTTCTAATAAACCTAGCATTTTGTGTGGTCATGTTAGAGCTAAGTTTATTCATAGACAGAATATTGAATAAAAAAATCCCATGGATGGTTCATCCCTTAAAACGGCTATTGACCCAAACACTCTTTCAAATTCTGGGTGTGCTACTCCTTATCATCTGTCTATCATTAATTTATCTGATAATCGTGGGACCTGCTGGCACTCAATCTCCACACATTGGTTTAAGACAAACATTGTACTCCATTATTTCAATTGTACTATGGGCCTTAATAATCAGTGCACTAAATACTGGCAATTTTTTATTAAATAATTGGAAAGCTACTACTATAAAGGCAGCTGAATTTGAGGTAAAGGCAGCCCAAAACAAGCAATTAGCGGCCGAAATAGAGTTGCAGGCTCTTAAATTACAACTTGATCCACATTTTGTTTTCAATAATCTTAGCGTGCTTTCGGAATTAATATTGAAGGACCAGCAATTAGGATATGAGTATACAGAGAATTTCGCGAAAGTTTACCGCTATCTGTTAATCAACTCGAAGAAAAAACTAATCTCCCTAGGCGAAGAACTCAAATTCCTTGATGCTTATCTTTTTCTCATAAACAATCGAATGGGAGGAGGAAGTATATTTCGGATTGACATTGATGAGTCAAAGCTTGATTTGCTAGTCCCCCCTGTTACGCTTCAACTGTTTATTGAAAATGCCATAAAGCATAATCGTACCGAAGAAGAAAATCCTTTGATTATTAACATATATACAAATAACAATGACGAGCTCATAGTTTCTAATACAATATTGCCATTAATTAATAAACCTCATTCTACAGGTATGGGTTTGAAAAACATAATTGATCGCTATGCCTTATTAGGAGATAAAAAACCTATTATAGAGACAAACGACAAAACTTTTACAATAAAAGTACCTCTTATCAAATGGATATGATAAAGAAGATATTGATTCTGGAAGATGAAAAACTTAATTCAGATCGAGTACAAAGATTATTACTCAAAATAAGACCAGAATTTGAAATTCTTGGCATTTTGACCAGTGTTAAAAAGACTGTGGATTGGCTTGCGGATAATGCGAGTCCTGACCTGATACTAATGGATATACAATTGGCAGATGGTGTAAGTTTCGAAGTCTTTAAATTGGCGGATGTAAAATGCCCGGTAATTTTTACAACAGCCTATGACGAATATGCTGTCCAGGCATTTAAATATAATAGTATAGACTACTTGCTGAAGCCGATTGATAAGGATCAGCTCGAAGCTGCCATTATAAAATTTGAGAACTCAATACAGAGATCATACCAGCAATCCCCTTTGATAGAAGAATTACTAAGCCAAATCCGACCGAAAGAATACAGATCGCGTTTCTTTCTTCCATATCGAGATGGTTATAGAAAAATTAATGTGGAGGATATCGCCTTCTTTTATTCTCATTTGAACATTAATTATGCAAATCTTTTTAATGGTGAAAAAGTTGTCGTCCCTCAGACCCTCGAAGCGTTGGAACAAGAATTAGAACCTAAAAATTTCTTTAGAATAAACCGCCAGTATATTGTTCATGTCAATTCAATTGAAAAAGTCCACAACTTTTTCAACGGTAAGTTAAAGCTCAAAGTGAAGAATAGTACAGACGATGATATCCTAGTGAGCAGGACAAAAGCACCTTTATTTAAAATGTGGTTAGATTACTAATAAGTAATAAATGCCTGATGGACCCTATATAAGTTTATAAGGACCCATCAGGTCATGATATTAAATTTTACCTTTCGACAGGGTTTAATACACCAATTATTTTTTAGTATAGTTTGAGTATTCCGTAATTGTCTGTACAGTAACTTCCTGTCCAATGAATTTAGCTAACATATTGAGTTCCTGGCTTACAGGCAGATAACGTTTCGATTGGTCATTTTTAGTATATTTTATGACCAGATCAAATTTTTCAGCATTAAGAATCTTGATTCTTACAGGCTTTTCATTAATCACTTGTACCTGCTCAATTTTCTTGGTTTTGAGATTGATTGTCATATAAGATCTACAGTCTTTCATAAAAGCAGCATCCTTTGGAATAGAAGCCTGATCTATTTTGTAGCTTATCATCAGGTAGTCTGCTGATTCCTTCTCAACCTTGTAACTTGATTCGTCTGTCTGGGTAGACTTTACCTCTTTGCTTTGATTTTTACGGAAGGTATTAATATCTCCTTTAGAAGGCGATTTCCCGTCTACGGAAACTACAGTCCATTGTTCTTCCTTTGGGCCAGACGGATCATATTTAGCTATGGTTACTATTTGCTTGCCTGCAGTTACCGTTGTCTGTTTGAAGTCAAAGGCAAAGTCCTCAGGCTGTTGAATATTGTCGGCATTGAGGATACTGGCATCAATATTATATTTAGAAAGAGCACTCAATACAGCTGATTTTTGAGCAGAAACTGTTAGTGAGCATGTTACCAAAAGAAAAAGAGCTATAAGCGTCTTTTTCCTACGACTTTGTAATTCAAATTTTGTTTTTTTGTTACCGGCTTCCTTAAGAACGGTTATCTCATTTTGATCTTTAATGTTTTTCATTTTTCTTCTATTATTATTTTGGTGATGTAAAATTACAGGCAGCTAAAGCTTGGCATTTGAACTTATTGAGTGAAGTAGCAAAAATATCTGCTGAATTGTCGATCTGACGTATTGAACTGATGAGCGTTTAATGGAGAGATTAACGTTTCTTCACGTTTTCTACACATATCATTATATTGAATATCAAATACACCACTTTTTTAGTGGCTTTCCTTTCTTATCTTTGCAGTAAACATAGGGTTCTGTAAAATTTAATAAAAAAGCCTATCTAATACACGAAATAACAAGCATGGACGAAAAAATAATATTCTAAAATTTTTGACAGCTAAATAAAAATGCGGCCCCAAGCATATTCAAGCGATTTCTCAGCTTGATTTTTTTTTAAATTCTATCCTTAATATACTCATTTATCCCCGAATTGTCCCTGTTTTCAAAAAATGAACTTCATATAATTTCCTTTAAGTATCAACAAAACTGGATTCTTAGCAGATTAGAATTCTGTACAGATTATGGTGATTTTAACTTAAAGTACAATTTAAGTTCTAGAAAAGTTGATAAAAAAGATGACTCTAAAAGTGCTGCCACTAAGCATTTGTAATTAATTTAATGCATCATACAAAGTTAGTGTCTATGTACTTGGAAATTATAAATCTGACTTTTGAGTGTAATTTTTGAAAACTCCCTAAAATTCACAATATTTATTGCAAAGCTCTATTATACCTCATCCATTATTATTTTAATTCGCACGTAGTTTTTCATCTTCTGAACCGGATTTACGCTTAGTTTGAAGTCCGGAATTTCCAAATCTATAAGTAAAGCTCAAAGACACCTGGCGCGTATTGTCTAGAACATTAAAGGTTTCATTATATCCCTCATAACGGGCAATCCCTCTTGTTTTGAGCTTATAGAACACATCTGTGGCATTAAGTTTTAAGCTGGCTTTTTTTGCAAGAAATTGCTTTTGAAAACCCGCTCCCACTGCCCAAACAGGCAAGAAATTAAAAGATCCATCTTGCTCACGTGAAGTGTAATTGGCGGAAAATTCTGCCGAAAAGCTGGGCGTTAAGATAAATGTATTGTTACTATTAAACTTATAAGTCACTATTGAGTTGTCAAGATTTGAATTCGATACTGCACCATTAAATTTCGAATAAAACAATATTGCATTGTTATAGCTCTGAAACCACTTCCCAAATTTAACTGGGGCCGAAAAGTCAATTCCATAATAATCCTTGACCGCCAGGTTACGGTCAGTGAGTATAACCATCTCAGGCTTTGATGGATCTTGATAAATAAAGGGAATTATATTATTGAGCGTTCGTCTGAATGCATATCGAAAGCTGTACTTTTCAGATATGGTATGACTCAACTCTAGTGCATAAGTAATTTGAGGCAGTAGATTGGGATTTCCAGACTGTGATGTTGTTTCATTCAGGTAGACACGGAATGGGTTTAACTGCCTGTAACTTGGTCTGTCGATTCTTTTACTGAAGGAAAGTCCAATCTGTTGGGATTCTGACAGCTTGTAATCGATCGTGGTATTAGGAAAAAGCTGTGTGTAGCTTCTTTTATTATTCACATTGCCAATCATTTGAACGGTATTTGTGTTTGTATTTTCCGCCCGTAGGCCCAACTGAATATCAAGACGTTTTGCACTACGATTAATACTTATATAGCCAGAATTGATATTCTCTTTATAGATGAAATGATTGCTTAATGTTACATCCTTTATATTCTGACCGGTACTTCTGTCAAAAAAGGAAACATCATTATCTGAGGTGACGTAGCTTGATTTAATCCCAGTTTCTATCTTATTTAAAAAGCCCTTTGAAGGCAGGACGTAATCTGCTTTTGTGGTAAATATCTGCAGTTTTCCATATAAATCCCCGTAAAGTAAATATGGCACTTTTAAAGGTGCGCCAGAAGGTAAAAAACTAGACGTTTTGTTGTCTTGTAGATTATCAGTTAGGTAAGAAGCGTAATCAACATCAGCGTTCAGTGAAGCTCCTGATATTGAGTGTTTATATCGATAGTTGATATTGGCCGATGGATTTCTTCGGCTGAAATCTCCGCCACCAGTAGTAGCTGAGGTTGAGCTTAAATTGCCAGCAGTATTATAACTGTGACTTTGACTGGTTATCATGCGAGAGTTATCATTGGTATAAAGCTTCCCAGCAAGCCCCAGGGTTGAGGAAGGCGAAATTTTATAGTCAACCCCTACTTGCGCAACATGAATGGCAGCTTGCACTTTAAAGTTGTTATCGTAATTAATTAAAGAAGAACGCATACCAGCTTGAAAGAACTCCCTCTTGAGCATAATATCTTGAAAATCGGTTCTGTTCAAATAGTTATATCCCGCAGAGAGGGATAATTTCTGATTCAGGTAACTTACATCAAATCCTCCTCCGGTTCTCGCGTAGATACCTTGGTTAAAGTTACCGACAATACTCCCATAGGTACCTTTTCTGTTTTCTTTTTTTGTGCGAATATCAATAACACCGGCGTTTCCTGAGGCGTCATACTTTGCCGAAGGGTTTGCCATCAGCTCGATTTTATCAACCTGATCAGATGGAATGGCCTTTAAAAAAGTGGCAAGATCATCTCCGCTTAAGGGTTGAAGCTTTCCATCTATCATCACCATTACCCCTTGTTTTCCGCGAAGCTTAATGTTACCATTTCCATCAACACTAACTCCTGGAGATTTCTGTAGCACTTCGAGAACGGTAGTTCCGGCAGCGTTAATGCTTGATGCCACATTAATAATTGTTTTTCCGGCCTTTTGCTCGACCTGTGGTTTAATGAAACTTATTGCAACCTCTCCAAGATTATTACTTATAGGTTCCACTTTTACTACACCAAGGTCTATATGCTTATTCAGAATGACATCTATCTGCAGGGGCTTATAGACTATGCTCTTTACAACAATAGTATATTGTCCTTTGGGAATGGCCTTAAAAACAAATATGCCCAAAGAATCACTCAGTACCTGTTTTAAAACTACTTTTGTGTCTTTGTGGAGTAACTGAATACCTAGTTGAGAATCTATTATTG
>NZ_JBFTNT010000177.1:0-8772 GCF_056397585.1 Pedobacter sp. 05L430
CTTCAACGTGACGATGTAACCATTCGCGAAGCTTGTGGAAACACTGTTCGTAATGTAACCTCTTCTCCGGATTCAGGTATAAATCCAAACGAACCATTTGATGTATCGCCGTATGCGCATGCATTTTTTAAATATTTTTTACGTAACCCTATTTGCCAGGAGATGGGCAGAAAGATTAAATTTTCTTTCTCTTCTGATGAAACAGATACGGCATTTAGTTATATCCACGACCTTGGTTTTATTCCGAAAATTAACGAGCAGGGCGAGCGTGGTTTTAAAGTTGTTTTAGGTGGTGGTTTAGGGGCTCAGCCATTTTTAGCTGAACCTGTTCACGATTTTCTGCACGAAGACCAGATCATTCCTTATGCTGAAGCAATGCTAAGGGTGTTTGATCGTTACGGGGAAAGAACCAATAGAAATAAAGCGCGTTTAAAATACCTGGTTCAGAAACTTGGCTTAGAAGAAGTTGTTAGGCTTATTGAAGAAGAGCGTGTTGCCAATAAATCAAAATCTTTTAAAATAGACCGTGATGCTGTACCTGATCCTCAGGTGCCTGAATTATTGGATTATCCTGCTTTGGATGATGTGGTAAATTCACTGGACTATAAACACTGGCGCGCTACTAACGCTTTTGTTCAAAAACAAGAGGGTTTTTATGGTGTGTACATCAAAGTAACTAAAGGTGATATCCCAACCGATCTCGCCCGTAAACTGGTTGATGCAATTAGTCCTTTTGCGGCTGACGAGATTCGTGTTACCCAGAATCAGGGCTTATTATTGAAATATGTTAGAGAAGGTGCTTTACCTTCATTATATGTTGAACTTAAAGCTTTAGGTTTTGCTAAACCTGGGTTTGATAGTGTTGGCGACGTAACTACCTGCCCGGGTACAGATACTTGTAACCTTGGTATATCAAACAGCATGTCGCTTTCGGTTGCTTTGGAAGACGTGATCTACGAGGAATATCCGGAATTGATTTACGACAAAGACCTTAAAATAAAGATCAGTGGATGTATGAACTCTTGCGGACAGCATGGTTTGGCTCACATTGGTTTTCATGGTAGCTCTGTAAAGGCTAATGGTAAAGTTGTACCTGCAGTACAGGTAATGCTTGGCGGTGGTACAGTTGGTAACGGAGAAGGCAGGGTAGCTGAGCGTGTAATTAAAGCGCCATCTAAACGTGCTACCGATGTTTTAAGAACATTATTAAATGACTTTGGCGCTAAAGCCGAAAAAGAAGAAGGCTTTAACAAGTATTATGACAGAAACGGTAAAGACTATTTTTACCAATTGTTGAAACCACTTGCTGATCTTACTAATCTTAAAGACGAAGAGTATGTAGATTGGGGCCATGAAGAAACTTTTGAAACTGCTATTGGTGTTGGTGAATGTGCGGGTGTGGTAATAGATCTTGTGGCTACTTTGTTATTAGAATCTGAAGAGAAATTAGGTTGGGCTAAAGCTTCGTACGAGGCTGGGGCATGGTCTGATGCCATTTATCATACTTACGCAGTATTTGTTGGTTCAGCCAAAGCTTTATTGCTTGATAAAGGTGTGAACAGCAGCACTCAGATTGGTGTGATCAGAGAGTTCGATAAAAACTACGTTGAAACCGGAGAAGTTGTACTTGAAGGTTCATTTAATGACCTGGTACTTCAAATTAACAAAAACGAGCCTACAGAAGCGTTTGCAACTGCTTACTTAGCTGATGTTGAGCGTTTTTATAACTCAATTAAAGGAACAAGAGGGGAGTAACCTAATGATCACTCACAAAAATATATATAACAGAGAGCCAAGGATCACGCTTGTGGGCGCGGGTCCCGGTGATCCTGAACTGATCACAATGAAAGGTGCCAATGCACTTAAAACTGCTGATGTAGTTTTGTATGATGCATTGGTTAATGAAGGAGTTTTGGATTATGCCAACCCTGATGCCATTAAGGTATATGTTGGTAAAAGATCTGGTGAACATTCGTATGGTCAGGATGCAATAAACAAACTGATGATCGATTACGCCCTTAATTACGGCCACGTGGTTCGTTTAAAAGGTGGTGATCCGTTTGTGTTTGGCAGGGGATATGAGGAATTGGACTTTGCTGTGGGTTATAGTGTGCCTGTAACGGTTGTTCCCGGTTTATCCAGCTCTATATCTGTACCTGGTTTGCAGCAAATCCCGGTTACACACCGCGGACTTAGCGAAAGCTTCTGGGTGGTAACAGGTACTACCTCTTCCGGAAAAATATCTAATGACCTTTATGAGGCTGCACGATCAAAAGCTACCGTAGTGGTGTTGATGGGATTGGGTAAGCTTAAAGAGATTGTGAAACTGTTTCAGAACGAGGGTAAGAATTTATTGCCTGTTGCTGCTATTCAAAGCGGATCAACAGAGAATGAGAAACTAGCCGTGGGTACTGTAGATACGATTGTGGAACTGGTTGAAGAAAAAGGTATTGAGGCACCGGCATTGTTGATATTTGGTCAGGTGGTTTCTTTACATCCTTCTTTTCAGCCAATCAAGAATTTTTACCAGGCTTTAAAAGAAGAATTGTAGTTTTTATGGAAGGCAATCAGTTATTTCCTGTCTTCATAAAATTGAATACCATACATACCATACTTGTTGGCGCTGGCCCGGTTGGTTTGGAAAAGTTAACAGCAATATTAGGTAATAGCCCTGATGCCAGGGTTACCGTTATAGGGCTTGAGATTTTACCGGAACTGCAGGAACTGGCTGACAAGCATGAGGGTGTAACAGTACTTCAAAAAGAGTTTGTTGCTGCCGATCTGGATGGTGCAGATTTGGTTGTGGCAGCTACAAATAATGAATTGCTGAATCAGGAAATCAGAATACAGGCCGACCAGCGCAATTTGCTGGTTAACTTTGCTGATAAACCTGACCTGTGTAACTTTTACCTGGGGTCTATTGTTAAAAAGGGTGATCTTAAAATAGCAATATCTACCAACGGTAAATCGCCAACCATTGCAAAACGGTTGAAAGAAGTGTTAAATGATAGTTTGCCTGACGAGTTGAATGATACTTTGCAGCAAATGGAGGCACTTAGAAATACACTTAATGGTGATTTTGCTTCGAAGGTTAAAAGACTGAATGAAGTAACCTCATTATTGGTTACTGAAAAATTGGCTTCAACTGAAGATGAAGAATCTTCTTTAGTTAAAGATAAGGAAGAGAAAAGCAAAAGAGGTAAGATGAAGTGGCTGATATGGCTGGCAATCGTATTTTCTTTTGTAATTGTTGTTACTGCATTTTGGCATAAAGAACCGGAATTTCAGGCTTACATTGAAAATCTGAACCCGATGTTTTACTGGTTCTTGCTGGGCGGTTTTATTTTTGCAATGATTGATGGTGCGATTGGAATGTCGTACGGTGTTACTACCACCTCATTCTCTTTGGCAATGGGTGTTCCACCGGCTTCGGCCAGTATGGGTGTTCATCTTTCTGAGATTTTGAGTAACGGTATAGCTGGCTGGATGCACTATCGCTTTGGTAATGTAAACTGGAAATTGTTCAGGTTATTGCTTATCCCCGGAATTGTGGGTGCGGTAACAGGAGCATACCTGTTATCATCATTAGAGCATTATAGTAATTATACCAAGCCGGTTGTTTCTTTATATACTTTAATACTGGGATTTGTAATCCTTTCTAAAGCGTATAAAGCAAACGCCAAAACAACAGGCCCAAAGAAAAARATAAAGAAAGTTTCATTGCTGGGTTTGTTTGGTGGTTTTATTGATGCTGTTGGTGGCGGAGGCTGGGGTTCTATTGTTTTGTCGAGCTTAATAGCCGGCGGAAGAAATGCCCGGTTTTCATTAGGAACAGTAAAGATAACGCGCTTTTTTATTGCGTTGATGAGCTCGCTGACCTTTATAACCATGTTAAATGGGGCACATTGGGAGGCGGTAGGAGGTTTGGTTATCGGTAGTGCACTTGCATCGCCAATTGCGGCAAGGGTATCCAACAAGATCTCTGCTAAAACTATTATGGTTTCGGTAGGTATTCTTGTCATTCTGGTAAGCTTAAGAAGCATCATCAACTTTATCCTCAAATTAGTTTAGTCATGAAGGAAAAATTAGAAGAAATAGCAGAAAAAATAAAAGGACTTGATCCGGTTGATGCACTTAAATTCTTTGCAAGTGAGTATCCCGGTAAGATTGTTTTTTCTACCAGCTTTGGCTGGGAAGATCAGGTGATTACACACATGATCTTTGCAAATGATATTCCTATTGAGGTTTTTACATTGGAAACCGGAAGGTTGTTTCCAGAAACGTATTACGTGTGGAACCGTACTTTAGAAATTTATAAGAAACCAATATTGGCTTATTTCCCACAGGCAGAGGCTGTACAGGAAATGGTGAATAAAAAGGGCCCGAGCAGCTTTTATGAATCGGTAGAGAACAGAAAAGAATGCTGCGGAATTCGTAAACTAGAACCTTTAAGACGTGCTTTAAACGGTAATCAGCTATGGATTACCGGTATCAGATCTGAGCAATCTGTAAACAGGCACGATATGACCAACCTGGAGTGGGATGAGCAAAATCAGTTGATCAAGTTTCACCCGATCTTTTTCTGGTCGCTTGATGAGGTGAAGGAATACATTAAAACGAATAATATTGTTTACAACACATTACACGATAAGGGTTTCCCTAGTATAGGATGTGCTCCTTGTACAAGAGCAGTAAGGGAAGGCGAGGATTTTAGAGCCGGCCGTTGGTGGTGGGAAGATCAATCAAAAAAAGAATGTGGTTTACACGCCACTTCGTAATTGCAACAAAGAAAATGAGTAAGTATAATTTAGATTATTTAGACGAATTAGAGGCCGAGGCAATTCACATTTTACGTGAAGTTGCGGGGCAATTTGAAAAACCTGCCTTGTTGTTTTCGGGAGGTAAGGATTCAATTACATTGGTGCGTTTAGCTGAAAAGGCTTTCAGACCAGGTAAATTTCCTTTCCCTTTGGTGCATATTGACACCGGACACAACTTTGAGGAAACCATTACCTATAGGGACAAAATGATTGAACGCATTGGCGAAAAGCTGATTGTTGGTTCGGTTCAGGATTCTATTGACCAGGGTAAAGTGGTAGAGCAAAAAGGTAAAAACGCCAGCAGAAATTCTCTGCAAACGGTTACACTTTTAGATACTATTGCTGCACACGGTTTTGATGCTTGTATTGGTGGGGCCCGCAGAGATGAGGAAAAAGCCCGCGCTAAAGAACGTATCTTCTCGGTAAGGGATGAGTTCGGGCAATGGGATCCGAAACRTCAGCGTCCGGAGCTGTGGAACATTTATAATGGAAAGATCYACAAAGGTGAGAACGTTCGTGTTTTCCCTATCAGTAACTGGACTGAGCTTGACGTTTGGAATTACATTCGTCGGGAGAACATTGAATTACCTTCTATTTATTTTGCTCATGAAAGAGATGTAATTACCCGTAATGGTCAGCTAATGGCTGCTTCTCCGTTTCTGAATATGGATGAAGAGGACATTGTTGAGCACAAGAAAGTGCGTTTCCGTACGGTTGGCGATATGAGCTGCACTGCCGCGGTTGAGTCTGACGCAGATCAACTGGAAGATATCATTGCTGAAATCAGCGCATCAAAGATTAGTGAACGCGGGGCCCGCATGGACGATAAGGTATCGGAAGCTGCAATGGAAGACCGCAAAAAAGGAGGATACTTTTAATGAATTTACTTAAATTTTTTACAGCCGGTAGTGTTGATGATGGTAAAAGCACACTTATTGGACGGTTGTTATATGATACAGATTCCATTTTGGCTGATCAGTTAGAGGCTTTACAGCAGTCTAACCGTAAAAACGATGATGGATCAATTGACCTTGCTATTTTAACCGAYGGCCTAAGAGCTGAAAGAGAGCAGGGAATTACCATTGATGTGGCTTATAAATATTTTCAGACTGAGAAACGTAAGTTTATCATAGCTGATACCCCTGGCCATATTCAGTATACCCGTAACATGATTACCGGTGCATCTACCGCCAAACTTGCCATCATTTTAATTGATGCACGTAATGGTGTGATTGAGCAAACCATCAGACACTCTTACCTGGTTTCTTTATTGGGTATTGAGCATGTTGTGGTATGCCTAAACAAAATGGACATGGTTGATTTTAGCGAAGAGGTATTTAACACGATTACTGACAGGTACAAAACACTTGCTGCTGACTTAAGCCTAAAGGATGTTACTTTTATTCCTATTAGTGCTTTAAAAGGCGATAATGTAGTCAATGAATCAGAACATATGCCTTGGTATAAAGGGCAAAGCCTGCTTCATTTCCTGGAGAATGTTGATGTAGAGACCGGACCTGATTATAACCTTGCCCGTATGCCTGTGCAGTGGGTGGTTAGACCTCAGACTGATGAGCTTCATGATTACAGAGGTTATGCGGGCCGTGTGCTTAGTGGATCATTTAATGTAAATGATAAAGTAACAGTATTGCCTTCGGGTACCAGTTCAGTAATTGAACGTATAGAGATATTTGATCAAACTCCTTCTGAAGTGCACGCAGGTCAGTCGGTAACACTTCACCTGAAAGATAATATAGATATTAGTCGTGGTGATGTATTGGTAAACGCTGATCACTTACCTCAAAACTCTCAGCTGATCGAAGCGGATGTATGCTGGATGGATAAACGTCCTCTTGATGAGAGCATTACTTATTTATTGCAGCACAATAGTCAAGTTACTAAGTGTAAAATTCGGGAGATCATACACAAAGTTGATATCAATACGCTTGAAAAACAGGAAGCTTATGACTTTAAATTAAACGACATAGGCCGTATTGTAATCAAAACTGCTGATGCCCTTGCCTTTGACTTTTACACGGATAACAAAGCCAATGGCGCAGCCATTTTAATTGACAGCAGAACTAATTTAACTGTTGCTGCTTTGATGTTCAGAGCAATTGCAGATTAGTTTTCTTAATTGCTTTTGAAAAAATCAATATACTACTCAGAGTCTGGAACCTTTTGCCCTGAAAAAGGGCAAAAGTTCCTAGGTCTCTTTGCAATACAATTGATTTTTTGTTAGACGCTTAATCTGGAAAATGTTCTGCTAAACGGCCGATAAGGAGCCGTCAAGGTAGATTTGACCTGTTGTGCTAGTCTGATAAAGTGGTTTTCCTAGTCCGGGACCCTGACCACGAAGTAGCTGGCCAGCAAAATAAATTCAGGGTGACGATAGTTCCCTTCTCTCCTCCATCCCTTTACGTCTCCCTCTATAAATTCAATAAAAATGAAGTTGGCTAGTTTTTGCGCTTAGAAAAAAATGGATATGCGATGAAGAGACCTGGGAATTGTTTAGCTTCTTCAGCGTAACTGATTCCAGACGCTGAATAGTATGCCATTTTTTAAAAAACTAACCAACTTCATTTTTATTAAATTTTTTTCCTTTAATTATTTGCTTTCCCTATTGTAATCGCTAATTTGAGAGTGATTTATAAAACCTCAAATTATGGAAATTATACACCTTAGTGCCGAATGCTATCCTATTGCTAAAGTAGGTGGTTTGGGGGACGTTGTTGGTGCTTTGCCTAAGTATCAAAATAAACTTGGACATGTGGCTAAGGTTGTTATGCCTGCCTATCAGACCAAATTTATGCAAGAGAATGAGTTTGAGGTGGTGTATGATGGCTGGAGTAAACTGGGCTTCCATAACTTTCCTGTAAGAATTTTCAGAGAGAAAACCAATAAGCTTGGGTTTGATCTTTATCTGGTGCACATTTCAGGACTTATGGACCGGGAAAAGGTTTACGGTTATGATGATGATACAGAACGCTTTTTAGCTTACCAGATATCCGTTTTAGATTGGATTTCACAATGGGAGCATCGTCCTGATGTTGTTCATTGTCATGATCATCATACCGGTTTAGTGCCTTTTATGATGGCATACTGCCAGCAGTTTAGAAATATTAGCAACGTACCTACCATATTAACCATTCATAACGCCCAATATCAGGGGCAGTTCGGCTGGGACAAACTTCACTATATTCCGCCATTCGACTTATGGAAATCGGGCCAGCTTGACTGGAGAGGCTCCATCAATCCACTTGCATCAGCAATTAAGTGTGCCTGGAGGGTAACTACCGTTTCTCCAAGTTACCTTGACGAAATAAGCTTTAGGGCAAACGGACTGGAGGATTTGCTGGCGCAGGAGCGTGGGAAGTCTGTAGGGATCTTAAATGGGATTGACAATGATGTCTGGAATCCCTCGGCAGATGCCATGCTCGAAAAGCAATTTTCTATTAAAACAGTTGAGGCTGGTAAAAAGGCAAACAAAGCAGCACTTTGCAGTGTTTTTAACCTGAATCCCGAAAAACCTTTGTACACCTTTATTGGTAGATTGGTTGGAGAAAAAGGAGCAGACCTGCTACCGGATATATTTTACAACGCTTTGCATCAGGCAAATGGCGATATAAATGTACTGGTGCTAGGCTCCGGTGATCCGCAGGTGGAGGGGAGACTGAATCATTTAAAAGATGTTTTTCCCGGAAATTACAATGCTTATATAGGATATAATGAACAACTTTCTCATCAAATATATGCGGGAGCAGATTTTTTGCTTATGCCAAGTAGGGTAGAGCCTTGTGGCTTAAACCAGATGTATGCTTTAAGATATGGTACAATACCTATTGTAAGGCGTATTGGAGGGCTTAAAGACACGGTAATTGATATTGGTGATGCCGGTTTTGGAATATGCCACGACCAAACCAGCGTATGGGATGTGAACCATGCAATGGGG
>NZ_JBFTNT010000178.1:0-8732 GCF_056397585.1 Pedobacter sp. 05L430
CCATTATGTGCATTAACAATAATGGATCTGACAGAATCTGTTCCAAAATCAACTCCTATACAATAATCTTGATTTGTCATTTGACTCTGTTTAATGGTGCTGCAATGAAATGTTTTTAGCGTCAATCTTTTTCCCTATTCCTTTTATAGCATACCAGGCAATAAATGCGAAACATACCATTGGTATGATAAAGGCAATAGACATCCCAAAGTGATCACCTATAAGGCCCATTATCGGCGGACAAAACGCGCCACCTGCAACTGCCATTACCAAAAATGACGCTCCTTTTTTGGTTAACGGCCCTAAATCATATATACCCAAGGCAAAGATTGTCGGAAACATGATCGACATAAAGAAATAAGTAAAAAATAGGGCTACTACAGAAAACCATCCTATCTCTAATAATACTATAAATACCAATACTGTATTAACCAAGGCATATATTCCAAGGAGTTTCTGCGGCGATAAATATTTCATCATATATGAGCCAGATAAGCGGCCTATCCAAAAAAGGCCCATGCCGCCAATTGCAAGAATAAGAGATGCTGCCTGCTCAGGATTTTTTGGTGTAAACACTTCACCAAACCAACCTAAGTGTTGCATTATATCCTGAACTGGTCCTGTTACATTAGGTATGGTCTCTGTTACATAGTTAATAAAGAACGAATTAACACCGGTTTGGGCAGCCACATAAAGAAACTGCGCAATTACAGCCAATACAAAAGCCGGGTGCTTCAGTAAATTGCGCATCGGCGGATCTTCGGCTGTTTCGGTGTCACTGGCTTCTTTCACTTCAGGAAGCTTGATGAGCATAAAAATCAATGCAACAACCACAACGATTCCACCAACCATCATGTATGGCTTAACCATGGAATCGAATTTATCTACGCCAGGCGTATGCTCGGTTCCAAAGATGAACAAGCCGCCCATTAAAGGGCCCAATATCCAACCTAAACCGTTAAAAGATTGAGAAATATTGATCCGTCTTGCGGCATACTCCTTTGGCCCAAGAATAGTTGAGTAAGGATTGGCTGCAGTTTCCAGACAAGCCAGTCCGCATGCCAGTACAAATAATGCAAGCAGAAATGGTATAAATGCTTGTAGTTTAGCTGCCGGGTAAAAAAGAAAGGCACCAATGGCAAATAAAACCAGCCCTAAAATGATTCCTTTTTGATAACCGAATCGCTTCATAAACAACCCGGCTGGCACAGCCATAGCCAGATAACCGATGTACAATGAAAATTGTATAAAGCCAGATTGTGCTTTTGATACATGCAATATATTCTGAAAATGCTTGTCCAGCACATCCAACAAACCATGTGCAAAACCCCACAAAAGGAATAAGCTGCATATGAAAATAAAGGGCATGAGATAACTCTTGCCGGTTTCTGTTCTGAACAGTGAAGTTGATTTTTTATTCATCAGATAGGTGCTTAACTGTATAATGATCCGTAAACTTGACATGCCCTGTAATCCGAGCCTTCGGTATCCATTCCAAATGAAGACCATGCTGAAGGGCGAAAGATATCGCTTGAAGCAACATTATGCATGTTTACCGGAATTCTGAGCATTGAGGCCAGGGTGATCAGATCAGCTCCAATATGCCCATAACTTATCGCTCCATGATTGGCGCCCCAGTTCGACATAACTGAATAAACGTCTTTAAAAGCACCGCTTCCGTTTAAACGCGGAACAAACCAGGTTGTTGGCCAGGTACGGTCAGTACGTTCATCCAATACCTTATGTACGTTTTCAGGTAAATCCACTGTCCAGCCTTCGGCAATCTGAAGTACGGGGCCAAGGCCCTTAACCAGATTTAGTCGGCACATGGTTACGGGCATCTCTCCCTTGGTAAGAAAATTGGATGAATAGCCTCCCCCACGAAAATAGTCGAGATTTGCAGGATACCAAGTGGTTGCTTTCAGACATTCCTCAGCCTCTTGTTCATCAATGCTCCAGAACGGCTTCATCACAGGTTTGCCATTCACTGTTTGTCTTCCTGTGCCATCCAAAGTTGCTGAGCCTGAGTTTATCAAATGAATAAATCCAGCCTCTGCAAGGTTATTAGGCTTCCAGCCAGATACCCGTTCTACAGCCTCCGGACTCCAATAAGTACGTACATCAGCAAATATTTGCGCGGTATTGGTCAGAAGATAATTAAATAGCATAGAAACGCCATTTAGTGCATCATTTTCCGTTGCAACCATATAAGGTGCCCTTATTCCGTTCCAATCGAATGAAGAATTCAGTATGGCTTCAGGAAAATCCCCGTTAGGTAAGAAATCTGTCCATTGGCGTTGCCCCTGGAAGCCAGAAACAATTGCATTATGTCCCTGGGCTTCTTCAGCATAACCAATTTTAACAAGCGCATCATTCCCAATCATCAGATCGCGAATAATAAGCGTCATCTTAATTACGAATTCCCAATCTTTGTCTTTCTCTTCTCTTGATTTCACTTTCTCAGACCGATTGAAATCTTCTCCTTCCAGGCAGTATTTTTTGGTCCATTGCAAAGCCTTCTCGTATTCTTTCTGATCAAATATATTCTGTTGTATGCGTCTTAAAACTTCAGAGGAATCTACATATTCATTGCGCATGCCCAAATAGTCCTGAAAGAAATCAGCATCCACAATTGAACCTGCAATTCCCATAGAAACTGTACCTATAGCCAGATATGACTTGCCCTTCATAATTGCAACAGCTAAACCACTTTTCGCAAAGCGAAGTAGTTTTTCTTTAACATCGGCAGGAATCACAGCGTCTCCCAGGTCCTGCACATCAGTTCCATAAATCCCAAATGCTGGCAAGCCCTTCTGATTATGGCCTGCCAATGTTGCTGCCAAATATACTGCGCCTGGCCTTTCTGTGCCGTTAAATCCCCAGATTGCCTTAGGCAATAGCGGATCCATGTCCATAGTTTCTGAACCATAGCACCAGCATGGCGTAACCGATAATGATACTCCTACATTATTATCTCTGAATTTTTCTGCACATGCAGCTGCTTCTTTAACTCCGCCAATACAGGAATCTGCGATGACACATTCCACAGGGCTGCCATCAGGATACTTCAATTCTTGCTTAAATAATGCTGCTACTACTTTGGCCATATTCATTGTGGTATCCTCCAGGGATTCACGAATGCCTCCCAAACGGCCATCTATTATAGGCCGAATGCCTACCTTAGGGTATTTGTTCATATTCTGATCTTTATTTGGTTAAATTTCGGATAAAGGCTGGTGAGATATTGAAGCGCCCACCAGCTATCCGAATACATGATTTTAATCTTTAAACGCTCCCGCTATCTCGTCCAGAGATACACCAAGAACCTTTACTGCAATTTCATTTAAAGCGGTTCTGTCCCCTGTAAAGTGAAATACAYTATGCATGTGCGTGTGTTTTTCTCCTGGTTTCAAGAATGTAGGCGGCGATACACTTTCTAATTCGTAAAAAGGTCCCATTTGCGAGCCATCTGCTAAAGGTCCATCATTATAGGCATTCATGGCATCGCCAGTAAATGGATCTTTGTCTGGTGTCCATTCCTGGTTTAAGTATTTTGCCTTGTTGTTTATGTCAAACATCGTGATGGTAAGCACATTCTGGTCCGCTGCATAACTACCGGCAACATTTTTAACCCTACCAGGAGGAATGCCGAGTTTGCCACGTGATTTACCATCGGCTTTGAACAACAGAATTCCATTCTTGTAAGTGATACGGTTTTTAGCAATCTCTCCAAAATAATCTGTAGTAGCTACTTTACCGGTGGCACTTTCAATATATGGAATAACAATTACAGTTTTAGGTGATGGACTAAACATGTCTAAACTCCAGATACAAGGAGCCCCTGTTTTCTCTGTCCATTCATTGGTGCCGCTATTAGTGATGGTATTTTGTGTTTTAAAGGCAACAGAGCTCACTTTACCAGCCAAACTAATATTTAATACTTTCTCGATGTTATTCTTTTCCAGAATCTCTACATCTCTTTCCAGCTTTATCTTAAGGTTAGTACCCGCATAATTCTGCAACTCCATTTCTTTATTTAACGACGCGCGCTTTCCGTCAGATTTTACCAATGTCCAGCTTTCACTGTCAATTCCTGCAGGCGTGTGCCAATTGTCGAACACCATCGAATCACCCTTTTTAAAATAAAGGGAAAATTTCCCACCCTCCGGGCCAAGCCACAAACGGTCTTCACCACCATAAGCGTTCATATGCGGGTCCAAAGGTTTGCCAAAGGCTTTATAGTTAACCCAGCCAAAACTTTTGCCATCAAGCCCTTCGGCAGTTGAAGTAAATACCTTTGCCTGATATTTTGGCGATAAAGCAAGCTGAGCGCTTCCGTCATCATTCTTTAAAACAACTATACTGTCATTTTCATTCAAAAAGTTTAAATCGTAGCCAAACGTGCCCTTTTCAAAAACCTTCATATCATTTTGTTTTTTTGTGGTCGACTGACAAGATATGATCATCATTCCTGCCAGCAATAGTGATGGAATTTTCAGCAATTTCATGTTCTGAGTTTTAAAGTGTCAGGATTAATTTACTTCGAGTTCATCTCTCGAAGGGAATTTAGGGAAATTACCATGAGGTTCCGTCTGGTACCAATAAGCAACAGTCATGATATCTGATTTCTGTGCCAGATACCTGCCACCATCTCTCCATCCCAGATCCTGAATGGTCACCTTAAGATCTTTATCAAATCGTATTGGATCCATGATGTGCCATCTGTACATTCCAAATCTCTGCTGCGCCTTATAGGTTCCGTCTGGCCTGATTACCTGATGTAAACCGGCATATGGAGTACTGTATTCTGTATATTTACCGCCTCTGTCGAAATTATAAGATCCGCAGAAATAATCCTCCGTTCCTGTTCCGGCTATAGTAGGATATTCTTTATCACCATCTAAAAAGAACTTAATTTCACCTTCTCCCCACCATCCATTATTGTTTACACCAAGTCCCATATACAGGCCAACAAACTGCCCTTTGCCTTTTACGCCATCAATTATAGTATGAACAGATGTGGTGTTAGGGTTCGATCTTCTATATTGTGCATGAAAATAAGCTTCATCATCCGCAACTGGAGTAAGTGTGTAATTTACCTGATAATATAACCTCATATCATCTTTTGGATTAATGTTTTCAAGAGTGATTTTGCATTTCTTTCTGAAAGGCATTTTCCAGTAGCAGTTAAAAGCACTTCCCGGGTTAACACTTACAGGCAGGGAGTTTAATGGAGCATATTCTCCCCATCCCATTCCAAAGAATGCACCTACAGGAGCTTCAATAGAAGGTTCTTTCTCATCGTCCCAGTAAAAGCGCAAAATAGAGAACTGCCAGTTTCCTGTGGGTGTCATCCAGATCTGCTGTATAGCACCCGGACCTTCCATTTCTGCGATAGTTACGGTTTCTCCGCTTTTAACAATTATAAAAGGATTCACTTTCCAGCCAATTCCCAAATCACGGGCTTCGTTTGCTGCATTGGCTACATTACGTTGCCCTTTACTTTTTACGGGGTCAGCCATTCCGCCTTTGCCTTTTTCGCCGGTGAAATTCTCCGGACTAATAGACCTGGTTTTTGCATCAGATAATCGAGACAGATTACCAAGATTCATATCAAGGCCATCAAATTTCTGGGGTTTTTGCGCAACTGCCGGTAGAACAAAAATGGTTGCGATGATTAGTAATAAAAGCTTTCTCATAATTTTAAATTGCGATGTACCTCGGCTACTTAATACGCTTTTCTCTTGAAATTGTGTACTCCAAATAACTGAAATTTGAATTTGCTTACACGTTTAAGCTAAAAAGGATAAAAAAAAATGCTGAGCACTTCGGTTTTAAATGGTTTATAATTTGATTGTGTAATCAAACTTAAGCTTAAACGTTTAAACGAACAAATATTTTTTTATTTTTTTTTTAGGGTTTGATGTAACATTCTCGTTCTAGCATGTACACAGGGAATTAAATTAATCCTTTTTAACCGTAGCGCTTGATTGTCTAACAATTAATTTAGATGGGATGCTTATCTGAGTATTGAGACTTTTCTTATCAGCTATGTTTTTAATTAAGATCTGAACAGCCTTTTTACCCATTTCAAGTAATGGCTGCTCTATATAGGTTAAGGGAGAATAAAAGAAATCAAAAGCTTCACTCTCATCAAAACATACAATAGCTACATCGTCAGGAACCCTATACTGCATTTTATTTAACGATTTCAATCCTTTTAAAGTAAGGGTATTTGTTGCAAAAAATAGCGCATCCATTGCAGGATTCTGAGCAAACAGTTCACGAATACCCACTGCTATCTCTTCCTGGTTAGCATTAAAATCAACTGTTTTGATCAACGGAGTTTTAGCTTTTAACAGCTTATTATCCTTAATTGCATCAAGGTAACCCCGCTTTCTATCCAGCATATGAACTAAATCTGTTTTATAAGCGACCATGCCGATATTTGTTTTTCCCGCTGCAATTAAATGGCTAACAGCATGATAAGAGGCCTCATAATTGTTAGTCACCACATAATTGGTGTCCAGGCCTTTAAAATACCTGTCGATAAGTACCAGTGGAATATTGTTCTTTAGAAGTGCCTCAATCTGGTCTTGTGAATTTTCAGCCGGTGCAATGATAAAACCATCAACCTGCCTTTCTGTTAAAATATTAATCAGGTTTTGAGATTTCTCTGCATTTTCATCCGCACTTGCAAAAATCACGGTATAATTAAATTTCTTCGCCTCGTCTTCAACATTCCTTGCAAGATTAGCAAAGAACGGATTGGATATGTCTGCGACAATTAATCCAAAAGTATGCGATTTTCCTGTTTTCAGGCTTTTGGCGATCTGGTTAGGCTGATACCCCATCTCCACAGCTGTATCTCTTATTACCTGGGCTATTTCTTTTCCAACACGTGCTTCTTTTTCTTTATTATTTAGCACGTAAGAAACCAGCGCGGTAGAAACACCCACAGTTTGTGCAATATCTTTGATGGATACCTTCTTCTTCATTGCGTAAAGGTATGCTTAATCGATTAACATAAAAATATTAATTGAAACATTTGTTTAATTAATTTCAGACTTTTAGTATCACTATCTTGAAAACCAAATTGATTAGTGCTTTTCAGGTAGCTATTGTAAAGAATTTATCACGAAGCAAAATTTGAATTGATCAAAAAGTGCATTCTCACCTGCTTAAATGCCATTTCTGAAAATCTATCCAAAGCTTTTTAATGGAATTGTTGTAGGAAATACAAAAAACTGCTTGTTTGTTTAAACGTTTAAGCTTAAGTTTGATATACACCAATTATAAATCATTTTTTGAACCGAGATCGCTTCGGAATTTTTTTGATCTTTTTGCTTAAACGTGTAAGCAAGTATTAGGGATACGCGGTCCCTGGAATTTTTGCTTATGTTTTAGCTAATATCATTGAGACGAGGCACTCCTATTTTTCTAACTATGGAGAACACTTACTGCGCTCATTTTTTAACCATAAACCAAATTAAATTTTTATGAAAGGTCACCAGAACACTAAAACGAGTAATCGTTATGGTGGTAATGCCAGAGTAGTATTAAAGATTTTTTTCTTTTTCTTACTTGCAAATTACCACCCACTGAAAGCAAACGCTTTTCAGGTAAATGCAACACAACAATCTCGAATTATTACAGGAACAGTCAAGGATGATGCAGGCATCCCGCTACAGGGTGTAAGTGTCACTATCAAGGGGGAAACTGCAAAGACACAAACTGATGCAAACGGAAAATACAGCATCAGCTTACAAAGCACTGGTTCCCATCTCATCTTCACCTACATTGGGATGGAAACCAGAGAAATTCCTATTGGCTCTGGCAATGTTTATAACGTTACCCTACTTGATGACAGTAAAACATTGGAAGAGGTATCCATATCTACGGGTTACATGACGCAAAAAAAGGCTGATCTAACCGGGGCCATAAGTGTAATCTCGAGAGACGATTTTGCAAAAAATCCCAGTGCAAATGTCATGAGATCTTTGCAGGGAAAAGTTCCAGGCGTTTTTATTACAACAGATGGTAACCCTGCTGAAAATGTGGGGATTCAAGTACGTGGCATTACCTCTATGAACTCCTCTCCTGCCCTGATTGTGTTGGATGGTCAGCCTGTTACTATTAATCTGAGAGACATTAATCCAAATGACATCGAATCTATGCAGGTATTAAAAGATGCAGCATCGGCTTCAATCTACGGTTCCCGCGCTGCAGGTGGTGTTATTCTCATCAATACAAAAAAAGGCAGAAAGGGTGATAATACAAAAATAACAGTTGATAGTTATGTTGGTGCTTCCAAAATAACCGGAGTTCCGGATATGCTTAATGCAGTGCAGTATGGCCAGGGTTTATGGCAGGCAACCGTTAATGATGGCGACGATCCGGGTCCTGGTAACATACGTATTTATAACTACGACTGGAATCGGGATGCCAACGGAGTTCCTGTACTAAACAAGGTCACTCCCATAGAATGGTTAAATGCAGATCATACCATGCCTTCGTCAGATACAGATTGGTTTAAAGAAGGAACCAGAACTGGTTATCAGCAAAATCATCAGCTAACTATATCCAGCTCAAGCGAAAGGTCAACCAGTCTTTTCTCTTTAAATTATTATGATAATAATGGTACACAGGTTACCTCAAATTTTAAACGCTATTCAGCGCGTTTTAATAATGATTATGACCTGTTAAAAGGCAAACTAACTATAGGCGAAAAT
>NZ_JBFTNT010000179.1:0-14465 GCF_056397585.1 Pedobacter sp. 05L430
ACCTTAAGGTAATATCAATACAGAACTTAAGATTAGCCGGCTATTCTTTATTGGGCTTGTAAAGATGAATTAGCTGGACGTAAGAAGTAAGCTTAAATAAGCTTAGGTGGATAAAACGTAGGTTCATAAAGGTTAGGATTAGGATGATTAAATAGGGTTAGGGGGTGTTGGGGTTAACTATAGACGCTTTTTAGTCATATCTGTTCGTTAGTGTTAGGAATTGAGACAATATTTGGTGTATTAAATTTAGAAAAATTTTTGGGAACTCTGCTAACTAATAAACTGCAGGTTTATTAACGAAAAGGATAAGCTTTGGTAGTCCTCATTTTTATTCTAATAATTTTCTGATTATAAGTGCCTTTTTTAAAAATAAAAAGGCATTTTTGCACCCGTAAAATAGTGAAAATCATGTAAAGAATTTAGTGCATATGGAAGAGGTAGTTGTTGAAGAAATCRTAAAGCTTTTAGAGCTTCAAGACGATGCGCAATTAAAGGCTTATTTAGATGATCTGAATATTTCAGATGTAGAACATCTGATAGACGAACTCCCCCAGCATGCAGTAAAATTTATTGAAACTTTATCTGTTAAAAGGGCCGTAAATGTATTCCGTATTCTTGATTTTCCTACTCAGGAAAAGATCATTAAAAAGCTTCCAGGCAATAAGTTAGCTGAGTTAATCAATTTACTTCCACCCGATGACCGTACTTCACTTTTTAGTGAACTGAAAGGTGATGCTGTTAAAAAGTTGATTATTCTTTTACCTGCCAAAGATAGAGTAGAAGCACTTTCGCTGCTAGGCTACGAAGAGGATAGTGTGGGTAGGTTGATGACGCCAGACTATGTTGCAGTTAAAAAGGATTGGACGGTAACACGAGTGCTTTCGCACATCAGGCGTTATGGCAAAAACTCTGAGACCATTGATGTGATCTATGTGATCGATAAAGACGGTGTACTGTTAGACGACATTAGAATAAGGGAGATTTTACTTGCTGATCCGGAAGCCAAAATCGGTGATCTTACAGATCAGCGCTTAATTGCTTTAAAAGCAAGCGACCATCAGGAAGAAGCCATTAATATATTTAGAATGAACAACAGGGTAGCATTACCGGTTGTGGATGAGAATAATGTATTGCTGGGGATAGTTACCGTAGATGATATTCTATGGATTGCAAACGAAGAATATACCGAAGATATACATAAAATTGGGGGTACCCAGGCTTTAGATGAACCTTATTTGGATATGCCCATACTTGGTTTGTTTAAAAGAAGAATAGGCTGGCTTGTTGTACTTTTTCTTGGAGAAATGCTTACTGCAACTGCGATGGCACATTTTGAAGCTGATATTGCCAAGGCGGTTATATTGGCCATGTTTGTTCCGCTAATTATTTCAAGTGGAGGAAACAGTGGCTCGCAGGCATCTACTTTGATTATTCAGGCCATGGCACTTGGCGAGATTACTATTGGTGATTGGTGGAGGGTAATGCGCCGGGAGATTATCTCTGGTTTGATGCTGGGGATTGTATTGGGTACAATAGGGTTCTTAAGAATCTTTGCCTGGACTTTCTTTACCGATATGTATGGCCCACATTGGATGCTTATAGGTTTAACAGTTGGAGTAGCCTTGGTAGGGGTAGTATTATGGGGCTCGCTTTCAGGATCAATGCTTCCTTTGTTACTTAAGAAACTTGGGGCTGACCCTGCTACGTCATCTGCTCCGTTTGTAGCCACCCTGGTGGATGTAACGGGCCTGATCATCTATTTCTCTGTAGCAGTGTTGTTTCTTACGGGAGTGCTGTTATAAAGGACAAAATAGGCCGTTCTATTCAAAGACGGGCATCTGTTGCCCGCTGCGCTGAATGGTCAACAGCGCCTAGGTCTTTTCTTAGAAGACCGATTTTTTGGAGGCATAATGCATAATTTAGAAATAAAAAAAGAGGATGATCATTTGTGATCATCCTCTTTTGATTTTTAAAAGTCAAAAATCTAAACGTTAAAACGGAAGTGCATAATATCTCCGTCTTCAACAACATAGGTTTTTCCTTCAACACCTAGTTTTCCGGCATCTTTACATGCATTCTCAGAACCCAGTGTTACGAAGTCGTTATATTTAATTACCTCAGCACGGATAAATCCTTTTTCAAAATCTGTATGAATTACACCGGCAGCCTGAGGCGCGGTGAAACCTTTTGTGATTGTCCAGGCTCTTACTTCCTGTACACCTGCCGTAAAGTAAGTATATAGGTCTAGTAACCTGTAGGCAGCGCGGATCAGTTTATTTACACCCGATTCAGTTAAGCCAAGATCGGCCAGGAATTCCTGGCGTTCTTCGTAACTTTCAAGCTCAGCAATTTCAGATTCAATTTTAGCAGAAATCACCAGAACCTCAGCATTTTCATCTTTTACTGCTTCTTTAACGCGCTCAACATAAGCATTGCCGGTTATAACGGAATTCTCATCAACATTACAAACGTACATTACCGGCTTTTGAGTAAGTAAGCCTAGATCCTGAATAAATTCAAAATCTTCAGCAGAAACTGCAGCAGAACGAACTGATTTTCCGCTCTCGATATGAGACTTTATTATGCTTAGGATATCGAAGGTTCTTTTTGCATCTTTATCGGTTTTAGCCATTTTTTCGACCTTCTGGATACGTTTGTCAACAGTATCCAAATCCTTAAGCTGTAATTCAGTATCAATAATTTCTTTATCGCGAATTGGGTCTACCGATCCGTCAACGTGAATCACATTTCCGTCGTCAAAGCAACGTAAAACGTGGATAATAGCGTTTGTTGCTCTAATATTACCCAGGAATTGGTTACCAAGACCTTCACCTTTTGAAGCCCCCTTTACCAAACCAGCGATATCTACAATCTCAATTGTATTTGGTACAATCCGGTTGGGATTTACGAGTTCTGCAAGCTTAGTTAACCTATCATCAGGAACTGTAATAACACCAATATTTGGTTCTATAGTACAGAAAGGAAAGTTAGCGGCTTGAGCTTTTGCGTTAGATAAACAGTTAAATAAAGTGGATTTTCCAACATTTGGTAAACCAACTATACCACATTGTAATGCCATGTATGTTTTTTTCTTGATTTGGCGCAAAGGTATCAATTTTTTAAAAATATTCTTTATGTTTAGGCAAGCTAAAAGCCTTATAAAAAAACAATACGATCAACATGGAACATTTTGAAGAAGAAAATCCTGAGGAAACAACACACAATGACCCTCAAGAGGGAGAGGAAGTCTTGTTAACCGTTACAGAAGACATACGTAGTTACATATATGAAACCGCCAGGTGGACCAAATTCTTGTCAATAATAGGATTTGTAGTAACGGGATTCATGGTCTTGTTTTCATTTAGTGCTGAAGCATTGATAAGCGCAATGAATGGTAAGGTGGGTGCAGCAAACAATCCCTGGGCGGCACTTGGAGGAGGTTTCCTTACAGTAGTATTCCTATTGTCGGCTTTACTTTATTTTTACCCAAGCTTATTAATGTTTAAATATGCCAATTCGGCAAAACAGGCTGTATTATATGGCGATCAGCCCGCGCTAAGCGAGGCAATGAGTAAAATGAAATCGTTCTTTAAATTTTGGGGTATCATTACCATCACCATATTGGGCCTTTACATTATCTCTTTTCTTCTTGGAATTGTTGCTTACCTTGGTGCTGGTAGTGTTGCTCCTTAATAACTAAAGATACTTTTACAAGGTTCCGTTAGCATATATCGGAATCTTGTTTTCAATGGTATGTTTAAAGCTTCTGATCTCTTTTTTTAAAAGACTTTCAAAATACGGGTTTAACAGCCTGGCTAAACCAATGCCAACGCCTCCAATTGGAGGATGATAGGATAGAACCACTTTCAATATCGTTCCGGTTTTATCAGCTGTTTCGGTAAACTTAACCCGCCCTACATGACTTATTAAAGAACTTGGAGAAGATCTCCATCCAATTAAATGATTTGGTTCATCCTTTATAATTTCTGCATCCCAGTCTATCGAAAATAAATTTCCCATTACATTGCTTTTCCAATGAGAAAGGTTTTCATCAATTACCTCTACGTTTAGTAAATGTTTAATGCTACCCGGAAGGTTATTTAAATCGCGCCAGTAGGCATATACCTCGCTGGCAGGTCTGTCAATTTCAAATTCACCCCTAATATTTATCGCTCTCGGTTTATTGCCATCTATTCCAAGTTTCTCATATACAAAACATTTGCCGGTAAAGCCCCTGTATGCCAGGTAAGCACCATATAAAAATTGCGCTTTAAGCGGTCTCCTAATCCCTCTGGTCATTAAAATACCACTTAGCAATACAGAAACCATACGTTCTGTAAGACCTATGTTCTCATAATGATGCTTCTCGATAGAGAATTTTCCCGACCGGAGCTTTAAATTACTTTCATGTGTTTTCATTTGATGGCTTATTTTTATTGGCAACGATAAACCAATAACACTTTGGTTAATAGATAAGTTTTAAGATTTGCCAAAATCATTTATTTTAATGACAATAGCGTAGAATTTTTAGCAATGCATAAATTGCAATTTTAAAGTTCGTAACTAACCATACACAATGAAACTAATAAAGACCTATTCAGCAGCAGCATTGTGCTCATTATTGTTTACTGCAAACAGTTATGCGCAATCATCTGTAGCAGCACCTAAACCTTATGGTGCCGTTCCAAACAAAAATCAATATGCCTGGCAACAAATGGAGTATTATATGTTTATCCATTTTGGACCAAACACATTTACAGACAAAGAGTGGGGGCATGGCGACGAAGATCCAAAGTTGTTTAATCCTAAGAAACTTGATGCCCGACAATGGGCTCGCACTGCAAAAAATGCTGGTATGAAGGCAATTATTATTACTGCCAAACACCATGATGGTTTTTGCCTGTGGCCAAGTAAATTCAGTACACACACTGTTAGAGAAAGCGCCTGGAAAGACGGTAAAGGAGATGTGCTAAAGGAATTATCTGCAGCTTGTAAGGAATATGGCTTAAAATTCGGAGTTTATTTGTCCCCTTGGGATCGTAATCATCCTGAATATGGCACCCCTAAGTATAATGACGTATTTGCCAACACCCTTAATGAGGTATTAAGCAATTACGGAAGTGTTTTTGAACAATGGTTTGACGGTGCAAATGGCGGTGATAAAAAGCAGGCATACGACTGGCCTAAGTTTTATAATGTAGTTCGCAAAAACCAACCTCAGGCAGTAATATTTAGTGATATCGGTCCTGATATTCGTTGGATGGGAAATGAAAGAGGTGTTGCGGGCGAAACCAACTGGTCGACCTTAAATACCGATGGATTTGGAGTAGGAGCAGAGGCTCCTGAAAGTAAAGTACTTAGCACAGGTGATGAGAATGGTAAATACTGGATTCCTGCAGAGGTTGATGTTTCTATCAGACCAGGATGGTTTTATAGCGCCAATACCGATAATCAGGTTAAAACACTTGATCAGCTGGAATCTATCTACAATACTTCCGTCGGCCGCAATAGTAACCTGTTGTTAAATGTTCCGGTAAATCGTGATGGTTTAATTCATCCAACAGATTCTACCAGATTAATGGAATTCAAAAAATACCTGGATGCTGCTTATAAAACTGATCTGGCAAAAGGCAGAAAAGTAACAGTAAGCAACATCAGAGGAAAGGATAAGAAATTCAATGGACAAAATTTAACCGACGGAAACAACGAGACTTACTGGACAACAGATGATCAGGTAAAAAGCGCAGTGATTACCATAGATCTGGGTAAAGAAACCGAGCTTAACCGTATTGTACTTCAGGAATTTATTAAACTAGGACAAAGAGTGAAATCGTTCTCGGTAGAATATCTGGAAGGATCTGAATTTAAGACTTTAGATACACAGACTACCATAGGTCGCAAAAGAATCCTGGTGTTCCCCACTGTAAAAACGAGTAAGATTAGGGTAAAGCTAAAGGTTTTGATGCTTCTGAACCTATTCCGGTTGATAGTGCAGCCGGCATCAAACCAATTGCAGCCATCAACGCAGTCATAATTACCGGACGCATTCTGGTGGCAACGCCATTTTTCAGTGCGTCAGCAAAAGTCCATTCCGGACGATGTTTTAATTCTACCATATTGCTTTTAAATCGTGTAATCAGAATTACCCCATTTTGCACGCATATACCAAACAGTGCAATAAACCCAATGCCGGCCGAAATATTGAAGTTAACTCCCGTTGCGAGCAACGCAAGTATGCCCCCAATCATTGCAAATGGTACATTGTTTAACACCAGTAATGAATCTTTAATGTTTCCGAACAATACAAACAGGATAAAAAATATGAGCAATAAGCTGATCGGCACAGCTTCAGATAAACGACTGGTTGCCCTTTGTTGGTTCTCAAAATCACCTGCCCATTCCAGTTTGTATTCTTTAGGAAGTTTAATTTGAGCTTTTACTTTAGCCTGTGCTTCGGCAATTACACTTCCCATATCACGCCCTCTTATTGAGAATTTAATGGCCCCATAGCGTTCATGCTTATCGCGGTAAATAATGCTTGGGCCGGTAATTTTACGAATAGTAGAAATTTCACTTAATGGAACTTTGGCACCAGAAATAGTAGGGATACGTAGCGCACCAATTGAAGCTTCATCTTTTCTAAAGTCTTCAGGATATCTGATTCGGAGATCAAATTTACGCTCTCCTTCATAAATCTGTGTAGCGGCTTTACCACCAATAGCCATCTCTATTATGGAGTTTGCATCCTCTGTTCTCACTCCGTATAGCGCCATTTTACTTTGATCGAGGTTGATCTGCAATTCAGGCTGTCCAAGATTTCTAAGAATCCCTAAATCCTCAATCCCATTAACTGTTTTTAGAATGTTATATATGTCTTGCTCATGCTTTTCGATAAAGGAATAATCGTTGCCAAACATTTTAACCACAATAGATCCTTTTACACCTGATACCGCTTCCTCCACGTTATCCGAAATTGGCTGAGAGAAGTTTAAACTAATACCGGGATAACCTTTAAGCTTTTCCTGCATACGCTCTACCAGTTCCTCTTTGGTTTGCTTACGTTTCCATTCTGCTTTGGGATAAATATCAACCAGGAATTCCATATTGTAAAATCCTGTTGCATCTGTGCCGTCGTTTGGTCGGCCGGTTTGCGATATTACCTGTTTCACCTCCTCAAAGCTTAAAAAGATCTTACGCATCTCGTTCGAAAGCTTTTTAGTTTCATTGAGTGAAACACTTAGCGGAGCACTGGCCCTTACATATATGGATCCTTCATCCAGTGTAGGTAAAAACTCTGTTCCCAGAAATTTAAAGCTAAATAAGCCAACAACCAGTATAACCATGGCTGTACCGAAGACGAGTTTTCTAGCTTTAAAGCATGCCGTGTAAACCCGCATCACAACTTTTGTAAGGAACTCTAAAAAGATGTTGTGCTTTTCTTTAACATTCTTTCTAAGCAATACACTTGCCATTGCTGGTACCAATGTAAAGGTTAGCAACAGGGCACCTAACAATGCAAAACTTAGGGTCCATGCCAATGGCGAGAACATTTTACCTTCTACTTTTTCAAAAGTAAAGATTGGCATTAAGCCGGTAATGATAATCAGTTTGGCAAAGAAAATGCCCTTGCCATTTTCCAGACAGGCCCTTTTAATGATGCCTAGTTTACTCATCCGGTTAAATTTCTCGGCGCCGTTTTTATGAGAGTTGTAATCGAGGGCGACAAAAATTCCCTCTACCATTACTACTGCACCGTCTATAATGATCCCGAAATCTATGGCGCCCATAGAGAGCAGGTTGGCCGACATACCCTTTAGTTTTAAACAAATAAAAGCAAAAAGGAGTGCCAGGGGTATAATAAGAGAAACGATCAGTGTGGTTCTCCAATCAGCCATAAACAGGAACACAATCAGGGTAACAAAAATGATCCCTTCCAGCATGTTGTGCATTACTGTATGCGTGGCAAAATTTACCAGATTCTCACGGTCATAGAAAGGACTGATCTTTACGTCGCCCGGCAAAATGTTTTCATTTACATCCTTAATCTTTTCTTTAAGGTTGTGGATCACTTCGCTTGGGTTTTCGCCCTTACGCATCACTACAATACCTTCAACTACATCAGGGTCATGGTCTCTGCCAACCTGCCCTAAGCGTGGCAGAGCAGATTCCGTTACCTCGGCTATGGTTTTAACATACACCGGTGTGCCGTTAAAGTTGTCAATAATGATGTTCTTGATCTCATCAATATTATTTAGCACACCAATTCCGCGTACCACATAAGCTTGTCCACTTTGCTCAATCACATCGCCACCCACATTAATGTTGCTTTTAGAAACAGCTTCAAAAAGTTCTGTAGCAGTTACTCCGTATTGTAATGATTTTTGAGGATCAACTGTGATTTGGTATGTTTTAACTTCTCCGCCAAAGCTTACCACATCGGCGATGCCTGGTACTGATAGCAGCTCCCGTTCAACCACCCAATCCTGCAAAGTTTTTAGCTCTCTGACGGATTTCTTATCGCTTTTAAGCGTATACCGGAAAATCTCGCCGGTAGGGCCATATGGTGGTTGGACTTCCGGCTTTGCACCCGAAGGCAGGTCGGCCTCATCAAGGTGGTTGTTTACCTGAACCCTTGCAAATTGATAATCTACATCGTCCTCAAATGTGATTTTAACTACCGATAGCCCAAATAAAGACGAAGAACGGATACTTGTTCTTTTCTCGGTTGGGTTCATGGCAATTTCTAGTGGCCGGGTAACAAACTTTTCAACCTCTTCGGCACTGCGGCCAGGCCACTGTGTAATGATGGTTATATTAGTATTGGTTACATCCGGAAAAGCTTCAATAGTGGTATGCTTGAAACTAAGATACCCTGCCAGCACTAAAATAAAGGTGGCAAAAAATACAAAGTATTTATTTTTAAGGGAAAAATTTATGATCGACTTAATGAATTGATTCATTACTATAAGTTAAGTKGTTATTGAGGTCTCAAACTGTCGTACAGGAAAAGTTGTTTAGAAGCAACAACTCTATCGCCTGCATTAAGACCCTTGTTGATATAGGCCTTGTTTTCGAATTTTCTGCCTATTTCTACTTCCTGTATACGTACTTTTTTTACCGGATCAAGCACCAGCACGTAATATTTATTATTGTCAAAAATGAGGCAATCTGTACTTACCACTGGCAAGGTTGCACCATTCCGGGTGGCAATTTGTACAGTTGCCATCATTCCCGGCTTTAATAAATAACCCGGATTATCTATCACCACCCTGGCATTCATTACTTTACTGTCATTGTCGAGCATGTTGTAGATTTTACTGATTTTGCCTTTAAATGGTTTATCTGGATAGGATAGAATTGAAAGATTAACCTCGTCGCCCTCTTTAATTTTGGAAATGTCTGATTCGTAAATATTGATCAATGCCCATACATTAGAAAGATCAGCTATTGTAAATAAGTTCTCATTGTTATCTGGTCTTACCTGCATATTGCTGGTTATATTTTTATCGATTATGAAACCAGATATTGGTGCTTTTATAACATAGGTACCATTCTTATTACCCCCATTTAAAGACAGAATAGACCTGCTTCTTTTATCTTCTGCTTCCTTAACCATAAGGTCGTTTTTTGCCTGTTCAAGATCTCGTTCAGAAGCTAATCCGCTTTTAAACATATCCTCTGTAAGTTTTACACTGCGTTGCGCATTTCTTAATTCTGCAGAAGAGCTGATGGCTTCTTTATCAAAACCAGCCATTTCTGCACTGGTCATAGTGGCCAGTAGCTGGCCTTTGGTTACCCGGTCTCCTCGTTTTGCCGGTACGTTTTTAACAAGCCCGCTTACCATTGGGTAAACCTTTGACATGTTCTCCTCGTTGGCCGTGATCTTTGCTGAAAAATTAAGGTCTGTCTGATTATTTGCGCCCTGTACGGTGTCTATTTCCAGCCTTTTCAGCAAAGAGTCTGTAATTACAAATTTTTCCTCCTTTGGAGCTTCTTTGGGCTGTTCTGAACAGCCTTGTAGAAATATTACAGCAGAGAGGGCAGTAAGTGTGCTGATGGTTTTAATGATTTTTTGCATGTGTGCGTTATTTAAAAATAGTTGAGCCGGTAACGAAATTGATTTCTTCCTTAGCGTTCATGCGCTCGTATTTTAATGTGTTCATTTGTAATGTGCTGGCTTTGTAGGAGTCGTAGAAATCCAAAAATTCAATCAGACTGATGTTCCTGTTTTTGAAATTTTTTATCACTTCAACAATCAGTTTGTCAAAATCAGCATTGAAATTACTGTCGAGCCCACGATACAGTTTTTCGGTTCTTAAAGCAGATGTATAACTATTGTATACCTCATTTTCGAGAATTGCTTCCTGCTGACTGAGCTTCGAGTTGCCTGCATCAATTGCAATTTTGGCCTTTTTTATTTCGCCCTGATTCCTGTAAAACAATGGTATTGGAAGTTTTATCCCTAGTCCGGTATAATTATCAGGATAAGAGCCCTTGAGGTCGTAAATAAGTGAGAGTTCAACATCAGGAACGGCATTGGCTTTTTGTAACCTCAGGTTGTTTTCGGCATAGGTGATTTCAGTTTTTGCCAGCTGAAGATCAGCGCGATTGCTCCTTGCGGTATCCAGTAAATTAGTATAGGTCTTTTTATCAGGTTGGTAGTTCTGTTCTTCCTCTGAAGGAACCACAAGAACAAGATTTGCATCAGGCCTGATGTTTGTCATCAGTTTAAGCTGAGTTTGCAAATCCTCAATATCATTAAGTAAACTGCTATATTCTCCTTGCAGACTGTATAACAATGATTTGATCCTGATGATATCCTTCATGGCCACATTTCCCATCTTTAACTGTTGCTCATTGGCATTCAATAAAAGTTCAAGGGAATTGATCTGCTCCTGGTAGACTTTGGCAGATTGCTGATCGTAATACATCTTATAAAAAGTGGAGCTGAGTGTATATCGCAAAGTGCGCATCAGATCAAAATATTCGTACTCGGCCAGTTTAACCCTGGTAGTAGCCAGTTTAATATTCTTGTTGCGTTTACCGGCAAGCTTAATCATTTGTGATAAAGAGCCCTGATATTGTCCGGTAGCTTTGCTGGTTTCAAGAAATCTCTTTGTTTCTTTATTGTACAAAAGATTTTCGTAGCTGATTTCAGGATTGTCAAATAAGCGGGCGGTTATCACATCGGCCTTTGCCTGATCTGTTTGGTATTGCTGAGCGATTAGCTGGTAGTTGTTCTTTACAAAAAGACTTTCGGCATCCCGTAGGCTTAGCTTAATCGAATCTGTTACCTGTGCTGAAGCTGTTGTTGCAAAGAAAACGAGCAGTATGCAGCCAAAAAAGGTATGGAATCTTAAAGGTATCATAACCATTTGTGTAATGTTTGGTCAAACCTACCCTGAGAGAATTAAAGCGAAATTAAAGCGAAATTAAAATGAGATTAAAATAGCGGGAAGTGCACATGGAAGGTGGTGCCCTGGTGCTTTTGTGACTTTACACTGATGTTCCCCTGATAGAGCATAATGATTTTATGTGCCATATATAGGCCCATACCACTTCCTGAATGTTCAGCTTTAGATGATGAGCTGTAAAAAGGTTTGAAGATGTTATCCAGATCAGCAGGCGCTATTCCAACACCAGTATCGATAATGAAAATATGGATACCATCGTCTTTAACATCAAGCACGCATTTAACAGGTTGATGGTCTGAAAATTTAAATGCATTAGAAATGAGGTTGTCAATTGCAATTTGCAATAGGGTGGGGTTGCAGGTAATGCTTAGCTGATCTTCGTCCATAGGGAGATCTTTTACCTCAACCAAAAGGCTATTCATACCTGTTTTTTGATTCCATTCCTGTTGCAAACTCCATATCATTTCATCGATACGTACTTTTTCGAGATTGGTTGAGCCATATTCCAGATCGGCCTGGGCAAGCTTAAGTAAACTGCTGATGATGTTTTCCAGTTTTTCTGAATCCTCCAGTACTGATGCTAAGGCTTTTTGGTATTCTTCTTTACTCCGATCCTGGGAAAGAGCAATTTCAGTACCTATGATCATTCTTGTTATTGGAGTCCTGAGCTCGTGCGAAGCATTGGCTACAAATGTTTTTTGCAAAATGAAGGATTGCTCCAGATGCTCCATCAGGTTGTTGAAATTTTGAGCAAGTAGATGAATCTCGTCTTTATTGGGTCCTTCTTTTACCCTGAAATGAAGGTTGTTTGACTTAATCAGTTTAACCTGATCTATAAAAAGATCCAGAGGCAGGAGTATTTTTTTTGCAATCCATCGGGCAGAAAGCAGTAGCCCTACAAAGATAACAAGGAAAATAGCTGCCATTATTTTCAACAGTTTTTCTGCTCTGACAATGGTGCTTTGGTCGATGGCAGAGGCCAGGATTACAAAATCACCCTGATTGTCTTTGTAATAAATGCCTACTACTTGTCTATTGCCATCCTTAAACCGGGCTTTTTTATATCGCCTTACCCTTTCGATGGTTTGAATGTTCCAGTATTGCTGATCATCACCAATAAAAGTTGCGTCGTTTTTGCTGTTATAAATACGGATCACCTCTCCATTTAGCTTTTCGAGGTATTGTTCCCGTACGCGGGTTAGTGAATCGCTTGATATTTCATCGGCTTCCAGGTAAAGCTTGGCTGTAACCATGGTGCGGTCTGTAAGTCGGTCAAAAAAATCACTCTGCATAAACTTTATGAAGGTAAAGTATATGGTAAAGAGCACGCAAAGCAATACTAATGTACTGATCAGTGTAAAGTATAATGCGAGCCGATCTTTTATTTTCATGCCTCTTTGAGGATATAGCCCATCCCAATTTTTGTATGTATCAACCGTTTATCAAAGCCCTTTTCAATTTTTTTTCTGAGGAAATTGATGTAAACATCAATTACGTTGGTGCCGGTATCAAAACTAATATCCCAGGCATTTTCTGCAATGTATTGTCTGGATAGTAATCTGTTCGGGTTTTTTAAAAACAGCTCGAGCAGTATGTATTCTTTGGCAGTAAGTTCAATTGCTATGCCGGCTCTTTCAACAGACTTACTATAGGTATCCATAGTGATGTCTGCAAAATTAAGAATGTTATGTGGGGCAAAATTTTTGTTGTTTCTTCTTAAAAGTGCTTCCAGGCGAGCAAGTAATTCTCTGAAATGAAATGGTTTAAGTAAGTAGTCGTCGGCACCGGAACTTAGGCCGGTTACTTTATCTTCAATAGAGCCAAGTGCGGTTAGCATAAGGATAGGAAGATCTTTGTTTTTTGCTCTCAATTGTCGGCATACCTCAATGCCGTTTAAGCCGGGCATCATGATGTCGAGTATTACGAGATCATACTCATGATCTTTAAATTCTGCCAAGGCCAAACTGCCGTCATGTATGGGGGTAACATGATATTGATGTTCCTCTAGCCCGCTTTTTATCAAGGCAGCTATTTTTTCATCATCTTCTGCTAATCCAATTTTGAACATATCGCAAATATATAGTATCTGTGGGAAAAGTTTTATAGGGGGGCAGCGTCTAATTGGTAAGCAATAGGGTAAGTGTTGACAATAGTTTTTTAGGAGGTGACGACTGGTTTACTATCAACCCTCAAAATATTGAAATTACCTTTAATGTTTTACTTTTGATATTTTTTATTAATTAATTAGATATTTTTGTTATTTTAAGTTTCCTTGTTGTGTTTGATAGTAACAATATCAAATAATGAATTACGACGGATAAACTTGTGGGAATTCCCGATGAGATGGTATCACATTTTGTGATACCATCGAAAAAGAACTAATTAATTGAATCATAATATGATTACCCGAAAAATCTGCGTACCTTCGCGCAAATTTTATGAAGAAGATCGTTGATTACAGGAAGTTATTGGGTGTACAGAAGGATGCCGAATTAAAAGAATTAAAAACCATTTATAGGGGTTTAATGAAAGATTGGCACCCTGACAAGTTTCAGGATAGCGAAGAAGCTAAAATAGAAGCAGAAACCAAAAGCAAAGAAATTATTGAAGCTTATCATTTTCTGGTTAGTATTGCTCCGGAAACATTGGCCCTTTCATTGGATGAGTATACTCAGACTACTGCTACTTGTGGTATTGCTGATTATAGCTGGGCAGGTTTAATACTAACTGTTCATTTCCTTGATGGTAGTGCTTATGAATATTTTGGCGTACCTAAAGCCGTTTATGTAAAATTAGTGAACGCTGATTCTCCAGGTAGATTTGCCCGCAGACATATCTTTGGATCTTTCCCTTACAGAAACATCGTGAAACTGGAAACAGCTTAGGCTAAAACTTATATCGAATTTAAAGAGAGATCGCTAACCTGAGCATATAAGTGCTAATGGTGTAGCGATTTTTGCTTTTTAAACGTTTTATATATAAAACTTAAAGCATGGATATGAAAGTGCATTTTCTGGCTATAATTACTTTTATTACGGTAGGCTTTTATGC
>NZ_JBFTNT010000180.1:0-8665 GCF_056397585.1 Pedobacter sp. 05L430
CTTTCCTTCTATAAGGTCATCGAGTTTTTTACTTTTTGCCATTAAATAGGTGGTCAGTCTGTAGGCACCAACAATTACAGCAAAAATGATTACCGGAACTAATAAGCCAATCTCCTTGTAAAACATCGGATCACCGGCAGCAGAGCCCAAACTTATAATTACTACCAGTTCAAAAACTGAAAGCTGTCGTACACCACGTTTCCCCAATAATCTCAAACCAAAAAGGATGATAAAATACATCACAAGTGTTCGGATGGATATTTCAATCATGAACTCCCAGTTCTCTTTGCCAATGAGGAATCCGGACCAATCTATGGATAATAGCATAATGAAAATTTAGATTTAATTACATAGTGCAATAACTCTACCAAATAGTTTACTGCTGTTAACATTCCATAACCATTTTTTTATCAAAAGGATCCCGGTAAATGGCTAACTTGTGACTTCATAAAATACCTATATGGCAGCAAATAAACATTGTACGATCAAAATTTCAGGAATAGTGATGCTTTTATTTTGGTCAGTAACATTTTGCAAGGCACAGTCCGCTAATGCAGTGAATTTACATGGCGCTTTAAAAGTTCGAGATGGTAAAATTTTGAATAGCCACAACAAACCACCTCAATTGAGAGGAATAAGTTTATCGTGGAGCGCATGGGGAGGAAGAAAATATTATAACCCGGAAGTTGTAACCTGGCTAAAGAAAGATTTCAAGATCAGCTTATTGCGTGTTGCTATGGCTGTTGAACCAGATAGTGGGTATTTGAAAGATCCTGATGGACAAGAAAGACTCATTACAGCAGTTGTTGATGCGGCGATCAAAGAAGGTATATATGTTTTAATAGATTGGCACGATCATCATGCCAATGTGAACATAAACGAAGCAAAATCCTTTTTTAAAAAGATGTCGGCAAAATATTCAGGGGTTCCTAATATTATATACGAAATATGGAATGAGCCTGAGCGTGTAGAGTGGAAAGTGGTGAAGGACTATGCATTAGAAGTTATAGCTGAAATACGTAAAAATGACAAAGAAAACATTATTGTGATAGGTAGCCCTAACTGGGATCAGGACATTCATATCGCAGCCAAAGATCCCATAAAAGGCTTCAAGAATATTGCTTATTCATTTCATTTCTATGCATCCGATCCTGATCATCAGGATAAACTTATGAACAAAGCAAATTTAGCACTTGGTCTTGAGCTACCAATTATGGTAACGGAATGGGGTGTTGGAGAAGCGAATGGAAATGGAGTGTTTGATGTACAAAAAAGTGACAAGTGGGTGAATTGGATGGAACAGCATAAACTAAGTTCCGCAAATTGGAACCTGACCGATAAAAAAGAGACCACTGCGCTGCTTTTACCCGGTGCCCCGATATCGGGACGTTGGTCACAGGAAATRCTTACTCCGGCGGGGATTTATATCAGATCGCTGCTCATCAAGCTAAATAAAAATTAAACAGGTATAATAGCTATTGTAATCGCGGAGCTGATTTACGTTTCTTATTTAAAAGAATAATATAGAATAAATAGGCCCCAAAAAACACTCCTGCTATGGTTGCATAAATATCATTGACATCAAATGTAAGGCCGGTTCCCTTTTGTGTTATTTCGTGTACAAGAAATCCTGTTAAGCCGGTGATGGCAAATGCAAATAACAATAATAGTTTGGATTTCTTTGAAACGAGTTTATCAGATGAGCCTTCCACTAGAATAATTATTACTATTGCAATTGACATAAAAGCTAACGGTGCAAGAAAATTAGGTAACCATCCTAATGTTTCGCTAACTAATCCATATTCTTTTCGTCCATAGATTGGCCTTAAAAAAGTCCGGACCAATTCATTTAGGATTAAAATTATAGCCGGAAGAAAAAGAATCAGTCTGCTTTTTTGTCGTGTCATACCCAATAAAGTTAAGCATATCACACCTTCTCAACCAAAGAAAGTTAACAGGTCTTTTAAACAAAGCGACCTGACACTACATGTTAAAATAGTTTAATGCCATTTATTAAAATAGTTTAATGGAGGACAGTTTAAGCAAAACTACCTTTATTGGTAATTAACATAATGGAATGATGAGTAACAAACAGAAGAAAATGGAAATTTCACAAATTAAAATTACACCTGACACCTATGCTCCTTTCCGCTTGGCTCAGGGACATCTTGTGGGAGATTTGCTATTTATTTCGGGCCAGACCGCTATTGATGATGACGGCAAGCTGATCGGTCTGGGCGACTTTGATGCGCAGGCAAAAAAAACCTTTGAGAACCTTGAAAAGGTACTCACAGCAGGTGGCTCAAGTTTTAAGAACCTTGTCAAGGTAACCATATTGCTGCGTGATATGGCCAATTTTGAAAAGATAGTAGAGCTCCGCGGCAGATACTTCTGCGAGCCATACCCTGCTGATACAATTATGGAAGTCTCTTCTCTATTTTCCAAAGATGCCCTTATTGAAATAGAAGCAATTGCAGTTGCCGATAATGCTGCGACCTGGAAGTAAGCATGTAAGTCAACGGAGACGTTGTCTCCGTTTCTTTTATTTTTTAGCAATCTCTTTCCGTATCTGGCTCAAAAATACAGGTGTGATGCCCAGAAATGAAGCAATATGCTTTTGAGGTAGCCTTTGTTCGATATGTGGATAAAGATCCAACAACGCAAGATACCTTTCTTTGCCCGACATGCTGATGGAATTCAGCAAACGCTGATCTTGGGCCATACTGGAACTTTCATTTAATATCCGCCAGAAACGTTCCGTTTTCGGTACGTTCTCCATCAATCTCTCCCGGCCCTCCAGGTCTATCTGCAGCAGCACAGACCCCTCAAGGCTAATGATATTCCGGCTTGCTGGCTGTTGCTTTAAAAAGCTGGTCAAATCCGATATCCACCAGTCTTCCAGAGCGAAATGCAAGGTGTGCTCATCACCCCTGCTATCTACATAAAAGGACCGGAGAAAGCCTTCAGATACATAGCTCTCATAACGGCATAGCTCTCCTTGTGCAAGCAAGTATTGTTTGGGAAGTAACTTACGTATCTTAAAGAACGAGCAAATATAATCCTTCTCCTGGCTGTCGAGACCGATCCGGCGTTCGATGTGCCGCACAAGTCTATTGTAATGTTCTTTGGTGTGCTCTTGCATACTGCTTGCAATTTACGAATTTAAACTAAGCAGGGATCACCTGCGAAATACCTAGGCCTATAGTAAACATTTAATCATCTGATCAAAAGCTTTTATTGAAAGAAGCCAAACATGTGAGTGCTGCAATTGTTAATCTTATACTAAAAAAAAGAAAAATGGAAAATTTTAGCAGCAGTACAGACAAAGATCATGATAATATACATCCCAAACCAACTGAAGACGCAGGGGCACAAATTGAAACAGTAACTCCGGACACAGAAAAGGAAGGGACTCCTAATGACCGAAAAGTCATTCCTCCGAGTACTGAGGACGCCTCTCAAGCTGATCAAAAAGACAGTCCGGAAGATATTCAGGAGAAAGATAAATCTGATGCCAGCGGCACTGAAGATGCTGATTCCGAAAATACTGAACCCGGTCAGGATAAAAATGAAGGGGATGTTCCGCCAATAGAAACAGTTGCCCCTTAATTCCGAAAGGGACCCTGGCAATTGTTTAATATTTGTGAGAAATTCTGTGAGTCGCTTTGTAATTTTTGTAATTATCGAGTGACGAATTGCCGGAATAGTTGGTAATTAGTTTTGTAAAAGTTAAATTTAATTATGAGAACAAATGCCATGCACTCGGAGCTTTCGAGCACACAATCCAAGACCATATTCGGGCCAGGCCCGCTTGCAGTTGAACTTTTTGAGCGGCTGCCTGTTGCAGTATATACCTGCGACTCTTCAGGATACATTACCTCCTACAATCAGGCTGCAGCGATGCTTTGGGGAAGGGAACCTGAGCTAAACAAGGATCTTTGGTGTGGATCGCGGAAGGTTTTTTATACTAATGGCGAACCCATGGCACTTGACAGCTGCCCAATGGCAGTAGCATTGAGCGAAGGTTCACAGGCTAACGGGACCGAAACCACCCTTGAACGTCCTGATGGTTCCAGAAAAAGTGTATTTGAGCATCCGGTTCTTTTATTTAACGATCAGGGCCAGCTGTGCGGAGCCGTTAACACGCTTATAGGCATAGCTGAACAAAAAGACGCGGAGCTTCAATTGCTGAAGCTACTTGAGCAAGTAAAAGAACTTAGTATAAATGAGCAAGAATTCACCGACCTGGCCAGCCAGGAGTTTAAAACTACGTTGGCAAGTGTTTCCCAATATCTGGAATTGATCTTGCGGTCAGTCCGGCCAGATGACGCAAACTCAACGCTGCTCATCAGAGCACAAAAACAACTAATGGCGATACATAAGCTAGTGTGCAGACTGATTGAAACGGGTAAAAATGCAAAGCTGCTTACTTATTTATTCATTAGCGGCCTTCCTGAGAGCTTGGTTATTCTTTAGCAGCCTTTCCCTGTTTAGGGAACATGCAGTTTTGTTGCTCTTTATCAAAAGAGAATCTGCTMCTAAATTCACGGGCATTAGATAGGTGTTGCATAATTATTCTGTTCGGCTCGTTGTAAATTTGGCTGGGCTATTAATTTTAAATATCTTGGCGCACTAACAAATCAGAGGCTATTGCCGCATAAATTTAGCCTGGCAGGATACATAATAAATGGATACGAACAAAACCACCACCACAATTCTTCAAACAAAACAGCACTTTGAAATTCTCGACGGATTGAGGGGCATTGCTGCATGGGCCGTTGTAATATTTCATTTTATGGAGTGGGCTTACACCGATCCTGGCCAGAACTTTATTGGGCACGGTTTTTTAGCTGTCGATTTCTTCTTCTGCCTTTCTGGATTTGTAATAGGGTATGCCTACGACGATCGTATAGGAAAAATGGGAGTTCTCGAGTTTTTTAAATCAAGGATTATCAGGTTGCACCCGCTAGTTATAGCCGGATCGATATTAGGCTTGCTGGCGTTTTTGTTCGATCCATTTGGAGGTCATCCAGAATTGTATAATACTGGTAAGATCATCCTTACGTTTTTGTGTTCGTTATTGCTTATCCCCTTGCCTATAATAGAAGATCGTGGATTTAACCTGTTCAGCTTCAATGCACCATCATGGTCTTTATTTTGGGAATATATAGCTAATGTCGTTTACGCATTTGTACTTTATAACATTAAACGTAGCTATCTGCTATTGTTAACCATACTTGCAGCGACAGCGATTTGCCTGGTCAGTTATCGCTCAGGAAATTTATTGGGTGGTTGGAGCGGTCCAACCTTTTGGGATGGGGCTGCCCGGATATCATATTCTTTTTTAGCAGGATTGCTTATTTACCGTTCCAACTGGATCATCAAGAACAAGCTGGGATTTATTAGCCTGGCCATATTATTGTTTCTGGCCTTTTTAATGCCATCCTCAAAATGGAATTGGTTATCCGAACCTTTCATCGTACTATTTTATTTCCCATTGCTGATCGCGTTGGGTGCAGGTGCTATATTGGCTCCTGGCCTTAAAAAGTTTTGTGTCTTTTCAGGTAAGATTTCTTATCCATTATACATGACACATTATGCCGTGTTGTGGATGTTCGGGAATTACTACACCAGTCATAAGGTAAGCTCCATGCAACTTACGTTGATAATTGTTGCCGGACTAATTCTACTTACCGGGGCAGCATACCTGATAATGGTAGTTTATGATATTCCCGTAAGAAAATATTTAAGTAATAAGCGCACCGCAAAAAGAAAGGGTGCACCCTCCGGCGCACCCTTATCTACCTAAAAAAACCAAACTCTAACCTAATTATGAAACTTTAATTTCTTTGTTTTGAGATTTCACTTCGTCTTTTCCAATCGTGATATTTAAAATCCCGTTCACATATTCAGCAGTAATGTTATCTGCATTTACGCTTTCAGGTAATACAAAGGATCTGGCAAATGAGAAGTAATCAAACTCTCTGCGTGTGTAATCTTTTTTCTCTTCTGTTTCGCTTGTTTTTTTCTCGGCCCAAACAGAAAGTGTGTCTTTTTTTAAGTTGATTTGAAAATCTTCTTTAGTTAAACCCGGCGCAGCGATTTCAATTTTATACTCGGTTTCGGTTTCTAAAATGTTTACGCCCGGCACTTTGTTAATCGTTAAGTTTTTATTTATGGCTTCACTAAACAAAGAGTCAAATACATTGTTAAAGTAAGGTGCGGTGTTTCTGGTTCTGTTGTTAAATTTTACTAGTGTCATCGTTTATGTTCTCCTATTTTTTAATTTAAATTTTATATAAACCGTATAATCAAGTCCCATACCAACCCCATTTTTTATGATTTTAAAGACATTTTGGCGCAACAAAACAACTAAGCAAGACAAAACGGCAGATATAGTAAACCAAATAGACAGTTTTAAGTATAAAACGACTATAGAAACACGCTTTGCTGATTTTGATATGATGGGGCATGTAAACAACGCAACCTACTTTACCTTCATGGAAATTGCCCGGGCCAAATACTGGAAGCAGGCTGTACAATGGGACTGGAAAAAAACAGGTGTGGTCATTGCCCACGCCTCACTGGAATACAYCATTCCGGTTTTTCCCGATGATAAAATCAGCATGTACGTTCGCACCTCCAGAATTGGTAAGAGTAGTTTTGACCTGGAATACTTACTGGTTAGGACGCAGAATGGTGAGGAAATTGTTTGCAGTAAAGGAAAAACGGTGTGCGTAGCCTTTGACTATCGGGCCAAAACCTCGGTAGTGATTCCTGACGAGGAAAAAAACAAGATGATGATCTTTGAGCAACTTGATAGTAATTAACCGAGTTGCTCTTATACTTAAAATATCTTACCTGGATTAAGGATGCCATTAGGATCAAATACACTTTTTATTCCTCGCATCAGATTAAGATTAATCTCGCTGTATTTTATAGGCATAAATTCTTTTTGAACCAGTCCAATACCGTGTTCTCCGGATATAGTTCCTCCCAGGGCACTTGTTAATTCGAATATCTCGACGATGCCGTCTTTGAGTTTGTTTTTCCAATCCTCATCACTCATACCTGCTTTAATGATGTTAATATGTAGGTTGCCGTCGCCTGCATGACCATAACAAACACTTTCAAATCCATACCTGGATCCTATTTCTTTTATACCATTAATCAATTTTGGTAAGGCAGCTCTAGGAACAACCGTATCTTCTTCCTTATAAACGGAATTAGATTTAACAGATTCTGCCATAGTGCGACGCATACGCCATAGATCTTCCTTTTGTTGGGCTGTATCTGCAAAGAGTACATCGCTGCACTCAAATTGTTCAAGAACAAGATTTACCTTTTCGCAATCTTTAAAAATAGCATCCATATCATCGCCATCGAATTCAATTAAAAGGAAAGCGTTTACATCGTCTTTTAGATTGAATTTAATGTCATCAAATTTAATAACCCACTCCACTCCTTTTCTTTCCATAAACTCTAATGCTGATGGAACAATCCCTGCTCTAAATATTGCAGAAACTGCTGCGCAAGCCTTTTCGTTCTCTCCGAAAGAAGCAAGCATTAAAACACTTTGCTGAGGCTTGGGAACAAGTTTTGTTACTATTTTAGTAACAACCGCCAACGTGCCTTCAGAGCCAATCATCATTTGAGTAAGATTGTAACCAGATGCATACTTTAGTGTATTAGCGCCCGTCCATATTATTTCGCCAGTAGGCAGAACAACCTCAAGATTTAAAATATATTCTCTTATAGTTCCATATTTAACAACTCTGGGGCCACCAGAACCGTGGGCAACATTGCCACCTATAAAGCAAGAACCTTTGCTTGATGGATCTACAGGATACAGCAGACCGTGTTCGCCTACTGCATTTATAAAGTCTTCGGTAATAACGCCCGGCTCAACAGTTGCCTGAAGGTTTTCCGTATCTATTTCAATTATGGCTTTAAACTTTTCCATAGACAATAGCACCCCTCCATATATGGGTAATGCTGCCCCACTAAGTCCGGTACCACCCCCACGTGGGGTAACAGGAACGTGATACTTATTACATAGCTTTAATAAAGCAGAAATTGAATTTGCATCGATTGGCTTAACTACAATCTCTGGATAATATCTAAGGTCTTCTGTCTCATCATGACTATATGTATTTAATGATTCCTCATCGGTAAATACATTTGAAGCGCCAATAATTGTTTTTATCTGATCTAATAGGTCGGTTGTAATCTTATTAAATGCCATCTGTCGTTTCGGGTGTTTTTTATTAGCTATTAAAATTAGGATCGTAGTTTAGGAGTTTGCAGAGCGATAGCTCAATTGTACAAATGAATGTCCAATTTCGCCAGGCATTGGCGGATTTAGTTTTTTAATACCAACCTCGGCGGTATGTATAAATGGATAATTATCAACCACTCTATCCAAAATACTTTTCACTACCGTTTCGAGCATTTTTCGGGTGTTTTTCATTTCACCCAATATGATATTGTTCAATATTTCGTAGTTCACCGTACGCTCCAAATTCTCTGTATCTGTATTGGGCGTAAATGTAACCACAACATCAACCGAAAAATAGATGCCAGTAAGCTGTTCTTCAGGGTAATAACCATGAAATGCATAACATTTAACATCCCTTAAAGCAACTGTCTGTATATAGTTTTGAGT
>NZ_JBFTNT010000181.1:0-8657 GCF_056397585.1 Pedobacter sp. 05L430
ATTATACGCTAAATAGAATAAAGCAACTTGAAATATCAAATCAACCAGTTTATTAATTAATTGTGTTTATTTGCATTGCAAGTTTTAACACTATTTAACACTAACAGTTTTACGTTTTTTTTCATCTTTATCACATGTTTAAAGAAATTCGCAATAAGTACATCCGTTATTCGAGCATAGTTCTTTTTTGTATCATTATCTTCTTTTGTGCGTTGCAACTTAACTTTTTATGGTTATTTGGTTATTCTCCTTCCTCTAAAGATATAAAAGCCCCTACCCTTCGTGTAGGCTCAGAATTATACACAGCCGACGGCAAATTAATTGGCCGCTATTACAAAGAAAACCGTACTCCGGTAAATTTTAATGAAATAGCACCAAGTGTAATTAATGCACTTGTAGCAACTGAAGACGTACGCTTTTACAGCCACATGGGCATCGATTTTAGATCCTTATTATCAAGCGGGATATCTACCGCTACCGGCGATAAAAGAGGTGCCAGTACAATTACTCAGCAGTTGGCAAAAAATCTTTATCGCACACGTTACAATAAATCGCAAGGACTTTTAAGTCATATCCCGCTATTGCGGACGCTTATACCCAAACTTAAAGAGTGGCTTACGGCTGTTAAACTGGAATCTAATTATTCCAAAAACGACATCATAACCATGTACCTGAATACTGTTTCTTTTGGGAACAATGCTTATGGAATAAAAACAGCTGCAAGAATATACTTCGATAAGCAGACAAACGAACTGGATATACCGGAATCGGCCTTATTGGTAGGTATGTTAAAAGGTACCAGCTTATACAACCCTATAAAAAACCCTGATAGAGCATTAGAAAGACGCAACGTGGCTTTGGCTCAAATGAATAAATACAATTACATCAATGCTGCCCAGCTGGATAGTTTCAAAAACAAACCAATAAAGCTTAAAGAAGGACGTATTGATGAAGGCAGTGACGGCGATTCTTACCTAAGGGCTGCAGTGGATAAGTATCTGGAAAAATGGTGTGAAGATAATGGTTATGACCTTTATGAGGATGGTCTGAAAATTTATACCACAATAGATTCTAAACTGCAAAAATATGCAGAGGAAGCTGTTTCAGAGCAGATGAAAGTTATTCAGAAAAGATTTTATAACGTTTGGGGCACGGAAGATCCATGGGAAGATTCGGAAAAGAAAAAAGTAGATTATCCTGAACGTGCGAAGAAAAACTTACCCATTTATGCGCTTCTTCAAAAGAAATTCAGCAATTCTCCTGATTCTGTAGAAGCTTATTTCAACAAGAAAAAGAAAATGAAAATCTTTACTTGGAAAGGCGATAGAGATACACTCTTTTCGACCATGGATTCCATCAGGTATTATGGTAAAATAATGAATACCGGAATGATGACCATGGATCCATTTAATGGGAAGATTAAAGTTTGGGTTGGTGGTATTGATCATAAGTTCTTTAAATATGACCATGTAAATCAATCTAAAAGACAAGCGGGTTCTACCTTTAAACCATTTGCTTATTTAGCAGCTTTGGAATCAGGAATGAGTCCGTGTGATAAGTTTACAGACAAACCTGTCCGTATCTCTTACCAGGAAAATGGAAAGACAGAATATTGGGAGCCAAGAAATGCAGATTGGAGCAATAGCTATCGCGAAATGTCGCTGCGCTGGGCCATGGCTAAATCAGTAAACACCATTACTGCTCAGGTTACTGAAAAAGTAGGAGCGGAAAACGTGGTAAAATGGGCACATGAATGTGGTATTGACAGTCACCTGGCATCTGTACCTTCTGTGAGCCTTGGGCCAAATGATGTAACTGTTTATGAAATGGTTAAAGCCTATGGGACCTTTTTAAATGGTGGTATCAAAACAGAGCCGATCCTTGTTGAAAAGGTTACTGACCTGGATGACAATGTGATTGAAGAATTTAAGCCGAAAACAAAAAGAACACTTACCGAAGAAATAGCCTGGTTAATGTTGTATATGCTTAGAGGTGGTATGGAAGAACCTGGTGGAACTTCGCAGGCGCTTTGGGAATGGGATTTATGGAAAAACAATAACCAGATTGGTGGCAAAACAGGAACATCATCTGATTATGTTGATGCCTGGTATATGGGGGTTACTAAGGATCTGGTCACGGGTGTTTGGGTTGGCTGCGACGAGCGTACGGCCCACTTTAAAAACGGGGAAACCGGTGAAGGTTCAAGAACTGCCCTGCCTATTTTCGCAAAATTTATGGAAAAGGTTTATAAGGATCAAAGTACCGGATATACAATGGGACCTTTCCCTAAATCGAAAGTTAAAATTACCAGGGATATTGATTGCCCTACACCTAGATATACTGTTGACACAACAAGTACCGACAGTATGGCTGTAGATTCTACAAATTTTGATGTTCCTGCAACTGAAGAAACACAACCTGTTCAACAGGATGTTGTAGTTCCTAAGCCCGAAGAAAATAAAACACCTGAACCTGCTAAACCACAACCAGCCACAGAAGCTCCCCTAACTAAAAAAGAAGAGCGTCAGTTAAAGAGAAAGCAGCGGCAGGAAGAAAAGGAAAAAGAAAAAGAGAGAAAGAAAAACGAACAACAGTAGTTTTTAATATTTATAAATTATAACCAATAATAGTCATACTATGATCATGAACTCTACATTTTTGAGAAGGCTAATTCCACTGCTGGTCTTCCTAATGATATCGGCTGTTTCCGTTCAGGCTCAATACTTTGGACAGAACAAGGTGCGGTATAAAAATGAGAAGTTTAAGGTGCTGCAAACTCCACATTTTGAGCTTTATTATTATCTTAAAAATGAAAAGATGATCCAGAAATTCGCACAGGATGCGGAAACATGGTATAAAATGCATCAGGAGATCTTCAGAGATACATTCCTTAAAAAGAATCCGATAATCCTTTACAATAACCACCCTGATTTCCAGCAGACTACTGCTTTACAGGGTGAAATTGGGGTGGGTACAGGCGGTGTTACTGAGGCGCTTAAGAACAGGGTAATTATGCCTGTAATGGAGCTGAATAACCAAACCAGACACGTTTTAGGTCACGAGTTGGTTCACGCTTTTCAATACCATATCCTGCTTGAGAAAGATTCTATTGGTCTGGAAAACATTAGCCAGATTCCTTTATGGATGATTGAGGGTATGGCAGAATATCTTTCTGTTGGTAAAACCGATGCTTTTACCTCAATGTGGATGAGGGATGCGTTATTAAACAGAGATATTCCTTCATTAAAAGACCTTACCAATTCTAATAAGTACTTTCCGTATCGTTACGGACAAGCATTCTGGACTTTTGTAGGTTCTGTTTATGGCGATACGACTATTGTTCCTTTGTTTAAAGCCACAGCAAGATTTGGATATGAGAATGGATTAAAATATACCTTCGGATATGATGACAATACGTTATCAGGACTGTGGAAAAATGCGATAGAATCGCATTACCGTCCAATGTTAAAGTCTGATAGTTCTCAGATCAAGATCAGCGGTACAAAAATTATCGACAACAAGAATGCGGGAAATATGAACGTGGCTCCTGCAATCAGTCCTGACGGAAAATACCTCTGCTTCCTTTCAGAAAAAGACTTATTTGGCATAGATCTCTTTTTAGCGGATGCCAAGACGGGAAAGATAATGCGAAAGCTAAGTAGTCAGKTAGCCAATTCGCATATTGATGATTTTAACTTTCTGGAATCTGCAGGTGCTTGGTCGCCGGATAGTAAGCAGTTTGCCTTTAGTATTTTTAGTAAAGGTAAAAACCAATTGATGGTGATCAATGTTGACAATGGAAGCGTTGCTTTAAGAACGGATATGGGTAATGTTGAGCAGTTTGGAAACCTTACCTGGGCACCAAATGGAGATGATATTGCATTCTCTGGAATGGTTGAGGGACAGAGCGATATTTTCACTTACAATATCAAAACGAAAACGGTAACGCCGATTACCAATGATGCTTATTCTGATTATGCACCTAGTTATTCTCCTGATGGAAAAAAACTGGTTTTTTCCTCAGATAGAGCTTCAATGATGAAAAACAGCAGCAATGCTGTACACCCGATCAACCTTTCAATATATGATATTGAAAGTAAGTCGTTAACAGATGTACCTGTATTCCCTGGTGCAAACAACTTAAATGCGCAGTTCTCTGGCGATAGCAAAAGGTTATTCTTCTTATCTAACAGAGATGGTTTCAGGAATTTATATGAATATAATCTTGGCGATAATACCGCAAAACAACTTACCGACTACTTTACCGGTATTAGTGGTGTTACCGAATTCTCGCCAGCTATTTCAGTTTCGAGAAACGACGACATTATTTATAGCTACTATCGCTACCAAAGATATACTTTGTACAACTCTCCTGTCAGCAATTTCAAATCAAGACCGGTTGATGTAAATGAAGTGAATTTCGACGCTGCGATATTACCTCCAATGGAAAACACCGGGGTTGACATTGTAAATTCTAATCTTGGAAACTTTGAAAAGTTTGAAAAAACCCTTACTGATTCCATGAAACTGGTTCCATACAAACCAAAGTTCAAACTTGATTATCTGGCCAATAGCGGCGTTGGGGTTTCAACCAGTAGATTTGGAACTGGAGTTCAGGGTGGTATTGTAGGGATGTTCAGCGATATTTTAGGTAAAAATCAGATCATAGCCAACTTGTCTGTAAACGGCGAAATCTATGATTTTGGTGGCCTTGTAGGTTATATTAACCAGCAAAGCAGAATTAACTGGGGTTTTGCATTGTCGCACATCCCATACATTACTGGTTTTAGAGACATTGCGGCAGAACAAATTGATCAGAGTGATGGCAGTAAGCTAAATGTTATAAATGACAGAACAAATCTGATACGGACATTTGAAGATCAGATGCAGTTATTTGGTGCATATCCATTTAATAAGGTACATAGGTTTGAACTTGGCGGCGCATTTTCTCGTTATAGTTACCGCATAGATCGTATAAGTAATTATTATGATGAAACAGGCTCATACTATCTTGGTTCTGAAAAGAAAAAAATACCAACAGATCAGGCTTCGCAGGAATTAGGTATACCATTTAATTCATTTACTATTTTCCAGGCTAATGCATCATTTGTTGGCGATAACTCTATTATGGGGGTAACCTCTCCTCTTGATGGATTTAGATATAGAGTTGGAGCCGAGCAATATTTTGGCGATTACAGTTTCTCGGCCATCACGGTTGATTTAAGGAAATATGTGCGTGTTAAACCTTTCACCTTTGCAGCCAGAACTTATAACTACATCAGGATTGGAAGAGATGGCGAAAACCTATACCCATTGTATGCAGGATATCCGTATTTAATAAGAGGTTACGAAGCGAACTCTATGTATAAGAGTAATGATTTAGGAGGGAACTTCGATATCAATCAGCTATCTGGAAGTAAGATAGCAGTAGTGAACTTTGAAGTCCGCCTACCATTTACAGGCCCTAAAAAGTTAGCTCAAATACCTTCTAAGTTTTTATTTACTGATTTAAACCTGTTCTTTGATGCAGGATTAGCATGGGATGAAGATTCAAAAGTATCTTTCAAAAGCCAGCCTAATGGTGTGTTATTGCCAAACGGCAAACCTGCTGAAAGAGTACCAGCACTAAGTGCCGGTGTTTCCGTTAGGGTGAATGTATTTGGTTACTTTGTATTGGAACCTTATTATGCTTTCCCGTTCCAACGTAAAGATGTTAAAGCCGGTGTTTTTGGTTTAACATTTGCTCCTGGTTGGTAAGACTGTTATTTAATGATCGTATAAAAAGGCTCGAATAGAATATCTATTCGAGCCTTTTTTGTTTTAAGAGTACATAGTAAATGGCAGGTTAACCTGATTGATCAGCTTCTTGCTGGAAATGATATGCTCAAAATCCAACCCTATCGTTAAATCTACCCAATCAGGATTACATGACCTCACAACCCGCTCCTTTTGCATCCTGGTGAATCTGCTCATTATTTTAAATCTGCTTAAAGCCTGTGCTTCTGTTTTAAATTCTTCAAAATACACCAATCTGGTAAGTTGTTGACTGCTATCAAAAAACAAGCAAGGCATTTGCTTGTAGAAATCCAGCGTCTTAATTAAATCAGAACTCATTCCAACGTGTAAACTAGTACGGTTTCTGTCTGTTACAATGTATACGAACTTTTTCATGGCCTTAAGCTTAAATTATTATTAACTAAATTAATTAGTACTCCTTTTGGATATTCAAATAAATAATACTAACTTTATTGGCACAATAATACTAACTATTTTAGTAAAAACAAATAAATTTTAAATTTTTATTTTATGTCAAATATTTCATCCAACCTTAAGTACTTAAGAAAGAAAAAAGGCCACACACAGCAGCAATTCGCTGATGCAATGGAAATTAAAAGATCATTGATTGGTGCTTACGAAGAGGACAGAGCGGAACCAAAATATGATTTACTAAAGAAAATAGCAGAATATTTTGAACTGACTATAGATGAATTTATCAATGAAAATATAAACGACAGCTGGAAACCCAAACCAAAAAGCCAGGGTTCGAACCTTAGGATACTAAGTATATCTGTCGACAAAGACGACAATGAGAACATCGAGATGGTTCCTGTTAAAGCTAGCGCCGGATATTTAAATGGCTTCGCAGATCCACAGTATATTAAAGACCTTCCCAAATTTCAATTGCCATTGCCCTTCCTAAAACAAGGAACGTTCAGAGCTTTCGAAATCGTTGGCGATTCTATGTTACCTATCCAATCGGGAAGCGTAATATTAGGGGAATATATGGATAACTGGAATGATGTAAAAACTGGCGAAACCTATGTTATTGTGAGCAAGAATGAAGGTGTGGTTTATAAAAGAGCCGGCAACCGCTTTAAAGAAAACAAAGAACTGAAGTTAATCTCAGACAATAAAGTATATGATCCTTATACCATAGCAGCGGAAGATATTCTTGAAATATGGAAAGCAAAAGCTTATATTTCATCTACCCTGCCCGACCCTACACCTGAACCTACTATTGAAACGCTAACAAATATGATGTCTCAAATGCAAAAATCTATATCACAGCTAAACAAAAACTAATACGCCCCAGAACAGCACTAAATGAATAAAGCTGAGCAATTCATAAACGAAAGGCTACTCAACAGAACAGAAAAAGGCTCATTAAGGAAATTATCTGCAAAGATTTTCCCTGTTGATTTTTGCTCTAATGATTATCTGGGCTTTGCAAGATCGCCTCAATTAAAAAATGCAATCAATGAGACTTTATTGCATATGCCACATTATGGTAATGGCGCTGCAGGTTCTCGTTTGCTAAGTGGCAATCATGCTTTTACTGAAGAGACTGAAGCTTTTATTGCTGACTTCCATAATGCAGAAAATGGTCTTGTCTTTAATTCTGGATACGATGCCAACGTAGGTCTTATTTCAAGCTTAGCACAGCGCGGCGATACCATTATATCTGATGAATTGATTCATGCCAGTCTTATAGATGGTGCCCGACTAACTCATGCCAACCGATATTCCTTTAAACATAACAATCTTAACGACCTTGAAGCCAAACTAAAAGTTGCAAAAGGAAATGTTTATGTGGTTGTAGAAAGTGTTTATTCTATGGACGGTGACGTTGCGCCACTTACTGAAATAAATAACCTGTGTGAAAGATATGAGGCAAACCTGATTGTTGATGAAGCGCATGCTTTGGGTATTTTTGGGAATTATGGACGGGGGTTAGTACAGCAGGCGGGCCTGGAAAATAAAGTATTTGCACGCATCGTTGCTTTTGGCAAAGCATTGGGCTGCCATGGGGCAATTGTATTAGGAAGCCGTGCATTACGCAACTACCTCATCAATTTTGCACGTTCCTTCATCTACTCTACAGCAGCTCCTATTCATGCTATTGCAGCTATAAGAAGTGCTTACCAAATGCTGACTGATACAGATTACCGCCCATTAATTGCAGAGAAAATAGCTTTGTATTCACGCTTAATTAGCAACTCGGGCATTCAGGATATTCAACCAAGCCCAAGTACAATACAAACTATTATATACAACAGCAACCAAAAAGCTAAATTTGCTGCCGAAACATTACAAAATAAAGGTATAGATGTTCGTGCTATCTTAAGCCCTACCGTTGCAGAAGGCAAAGAGCGGCTAAGGATATGCTTACATCTGTTTAATACCGATGAAGAGATTAAGATGCTTGTAGACCAACTCATATTATTAAAAGAACATGAATAATACATATTTTATTACCGGAATAGGAACCGGTATTGGTAAAACAATTGTAAGCTCAATATTAACAGAAAAACTACAGGCAGATTATTGGAAGCCCATTCAGTCAGGGGATCTGGAAATAAGCGATAGCTTATTTGTTGGAAACCTGATAAGCAATACCAAAACAGTTATACACCCTGAACGATACAGACTCGGCCAGCCACTTTCTCCCCACTTGTCGGCCAAAATAGATGGTGTTCACATTACCACTGATTCTATAAAAAAACCGATAACGGATAACAGTCTGATTATTGAAGGCGCGGGAGGTTTAATGGTACCATTGAACGATAAGGAACTTATATGCGACCTGATCAAATCACTTGATGCAAAGGTTATTGTAGTTTCTCAGAACTACCTTGGTAGCATTAACCATACCTTAC
>NZ_JBFTNT010000182.1:0-8639 GCF_056397585.1 Pedobacter sp. 05L430
ATCATGACACACCTGATGACATCATCAAAATAACCGAAGAGATCTCGGTAGATCTGAAGGTAAAATATTGCAAGCATAAACAGGCCGAATAAGCCTGTTTATGTTAAATTAATCCAATATCATTTCGGGCGCGTTCTCATCAGCGAACAGTTTACCAGCAGTGGCCTGTTTGATGTAATCAACACTCACTCCCGGAGCCCTTTCTACTAATCTAAATCCACCTTCAGGTAATATATCTAATACGGCCAATTCTGTTACCACTTTTCTTATGCAGTTTACTCCTGTAAGCGGTAAAGAACATTTTGGTAATAGCTTACTTTCACCGGCTTTATTTACGTGCTGCATGGCAACAATAATATTCTTTGCAGAAGCAACAAGATCCATTGCCCCTCCCATCCCTTTCACCATTTTACCTGGTATTTTCCAATTGGCTATATCACCATTTTCTGATACCTCCATGGCTCCTAATATCGTCAGGTCAATTTTCTGGCTTCTGATCATTCCAAAACTCATTGCCGAATCAAATATGGAAGATCCGGGTAAGGTAGTAATAGTTTGTTTACCGGCATTAATTAAATCGGCATCCTCTTCTCCTTCAAAGGGAAAAGGCCCCATACCCAACAAACCATTTTCAGATTGAAGCACCACATTAATTCCTTGGGGGATAAAATTAGCCACCAACGTAGGGATGCCAATTCCTAAATTCACATAGTAACCGTCTTTTATTTCTTTTGCGATACGTTTCGCAATACCATTCTTATCGAGCATATCAATATATTATAGAATTAATTTCTTGGTCTAACCGTACGTTGTTCTATTCTTTTCTCGTAGTTAGCCCCCTGAAAAATACGGTGTACATAAACGCCGGGAGTATGAATATGATCCGGATCGAGCACTCCGGGTTCCACAAGTTCTTCCACCTCAGCAATCGTAATTTTTCCGGCCATAGCCATTACGGGGTTAAAATTGCGACTGGTAGATCTAAAGATCAGGTTTCCTGCAGTATCACCTTTCCAGGCTTTTACTAAGGCAAAATCAGCATCAAAAGCATACTCCATCAGGTAATCTTTTCCGTTAAAATTTCTGGTCTCCTTACCTTCGGCAACCTCGGTACCTACACCTGCAGGAGTAAAAATGGCCGGCATGCCATATCCCGCTGCCATGCATCTTGTAGCCAAAGTGCCTTGAGGAATCAATTCTACTTCCAACTCACCACTTAACAACTGACGCTCAAATTCGGCGTTTTCCCCTACATACGACGAGATCATCTTTTTAACCTGATGCTGCTGCAACATCAAGCCAATACCAAAATCATCCACACCGGCATTGTTTGATATACAGGTTAATTCTTTAACCCCTTTTCTTACCAGAGCGGCAATACAATTTTCGGGTATTCCACACAAACCAAAGCCTCCAAGCATTAAAGTACTACCGTTTTTTATGTCACTGATGGCTTCATCAGCACCTGCTACGACTTTGTTTATCATACTAAAAGTTTTGTTACTAAATTATATTATAAATTGTGTTAGAACCAAACTATTTCGCTATTTCTATAATTTTATCATCATTGCCGTTGCTACTTCCAATATACACCTTACCATCCGGACTCATGCAAATGGCCCTTAGCCTCCCGTAATCATTTACAAGATAATCTTTACTGGTCTCAACCTTATCACCGTCTGCATCGAGTTTTAGCTGAGTTAATTTAGAGGCCTTTAAGCTAACCAGCAGTAAAGAGTTTTTCCACTCAGGGATAAGATCGCCACTGTAATAAGTTAAGCCGCTGGTGGCTATCGTAGGTGTCCATGCTTGAATTGGCTCTACCACATTATGGGCTGTGCAAAATGTTTTTTCAGCATCTTTGTTGCAATAACCCTCAACATTTGGCCAGCCATAATTTCGTCCTTTTTTAATGATGTTAACCTCGTCATCGTTATTAGGACCATGCTCTGATTCGTATAACTTTCCATTAGCCAGCCCCAAACCTTGCGGGTTTCTATGCCCCAAGCTCCATACGCGGCTACCCGCAACTGGGTTATCGGCAGGAATTGACCCGTCAAGATTTACCCTGAGTATTTTGCCCGACAAAGAATTCATGTTTTGTGCATTATCAGCCTCACTTGCATCACCGGTAGTAATCAGGAGTTTTTTATCTGCTGTAATGAGCAGCCTGGAGCCATTATGGATAGATGCTGCCGGAATCTGATCAAGAATAACCAGAGGCGAATTCAGGGTGCCGTTTGAGTAAGTAAACCGAACTACTTTCCCTTTATAATTTGAGCCGTAATCATAAACTACATATACCCATGGATTGGCTTCAAAGTCGGGATTTAGGGTCATACCCAGCAAACCACCTTCACCTTTTGATACCACCTCGGCAATAGTATGAAGCGCCGTTACAGCACCTGTTTCCGGATTTACTCTGCTAATTTTCCCTGAACGTTCGGTAATCCACAATTGCTTATCAGGCCCATAAACAACCTCCCATACATGTGAAAGTCCTGTGGCTAAAACTTTGGTTTTAATAGCAACATCACCAGGATTCTGCGAGTCTCCGGATTTGTTTTTCTTACAAGAAGAAACGCTCATAAAGAGCGCGAACAAACTTACGATTAATACCTTCATAGGATGTCTTTTTCTCATACAACATCCTAAATGTAAATAAGTTTATCTAATTGAAATAAACATAAGTGATGCCATCGCCACCTCTATCTGCATGCTCATCTTCTACCCTGTTTACCTGGCTATATTTCTTTAAATATTCACGAATCAGCTTCCTTAAAATGCCATCACCTTTTCCGTGGATGATCTTTATAAAAGGAAAGCCAAGCATGATCGATTTATCAAGATATTTTTCCACTTCATGCAAGGCATTTTCGCCACGCATACCACGCAGGTCAAGCTCAGCAGTGAAACTCGATATCGCTTCAGAAATACTGCCTGTAAATGAGTTATTCTGAACTGCTTTTTTAGCCTGTTTGTTGCTGATTTTCTGAACACGGTTTTTCTTCAGTACAGAACGAAGGTCGCCCAATGCAACTACCAGGTTATCACGGTTTATCTCAAGAACCTGCCCCATAGTTTCGCTATTGTTTAGCTGTACCCAGTCGCCCACTTCAATAGGCGTATTACTAATCACTGGTACTTCAGGCTTTTTCTCTTCCTTTACATGATTCTGCACCAATACCTTTTGCAGGTTTTGTCTCAATTCTTTGGTTACTACCTTATCTGCCTTGCTTTCTTTAATCTCTGCTATGGTATTCTCAACGAGTTTATTGGCATTTCTAATAATCGCCTGAGCTTCGAGCTTAGCTTCTTTGATCAGTACTTTCTTGTTCTCATCCAGAAACAGTTTAAGCTTCTCGTTTTCTGCGACAAGGTTTTTCACCTTATTCTGTTGATTGGAAAGATTAACTTTTGTATCGTAGATCTGTTTCTTTTCACGTTCCAGATCGACAAGCAAACTATCTATCCTGTTTTGATTGGTACCGGTTTTAGCCCTGGCAAGTTCCAACACCTCTTTTTGCAAACCAATGTTTTGTGCAATCTCAAAAGCATAAGAACTTCCCGGTTTACCAATTTCCAATACGTACATTGGTTTCATCTTGTCGTTATCAAACAACATGGAAGCATTTTCTAAGCCTGGGGTATTACCAGCAAAAAGCTTTAGGTTAGAGTAGTGGGTGGTAATTACCCCTCTCACTTTTTTATTGTTCAACACTTCCAAAACAGCCTCTGCCATAGGCCCGCCAAACTGAGGATCTGTGCCCGTTCCAAACTCATCAATTAAAACAAGCGATTTAGGCGTAGCATGGGCAACAAAATACCTCATTTTAGTAAGGTGAGCACTGTAAGTACTCAAATCACTTTCTATCGACTGGTCATCGCCGATATCGGCAAATATCTGATCAAATATACCTACCTCACTAGATTCATGAACTGGAATCAATAAACCTGATTGTACCATTAACTGTAATAGACCTACAGTTTTCATACAAACAGATTTACCTCCGGCATTGGGCCCTGATACGAGCACAATCCTCATGTTCTCATTAATATGAAAATTTAAAGGAACAACGGTTTTCTTATCCTCTTTAAAGGAAAGGTACAGTAAAGGGTGGCGTGCATTAACCAACTTAGTCTTGGCTTCCTTTATTAGAACCGGCATATCGGCCTCAACATCTATAGCGAACAGCGCTTTTGCACGGACAAAATCTAACTTAGTAAGGAAACCATGGTACGACAATAATAATGGTGTATATGGCCTCAGATCATTTGTGAGCGCTATTAAGATCTTTATAATCTCCCTGCGCTTGTCAAATTCCAGATCCCTAAGCTTATTGTTTAATGAAAATACCTCTTCTGGCTCTATGTATACCGTTTGTCCGCTAGCCGATTCATCATGAATAAAACCTTTCAGTTTCCTTTTATTTTCGGCAAGTACCGGTATACACATTCTGCCATCACGTATGGTTAAGCTACCATCGGCAACCCAATTATTACTAATTGCCTGCTTATAAATAGAGTCCATTCTCTTCCTTACGTCCTGCTCTGCTTTTGCGATCTCTCCAATTATATTTTGAAGTGCAACAGAAGCGTTTGGCTTTATCTTTCCTTTCGGATCCAGTACAGATTCTATGCGTTTAAGTATATTCTTTTCGACAGGCAGGTGCTCAAACAGCGCCTCCAGATTAGGGTATACTTCTTTTCTTTCATCAAAAAACCTCAGTACAGAAAATACAGTTTGTAAAGAGGCGTACATTTGGTGCAGCTCATCCTCTACAAGATAAGTGCCCTCCACTCTGATCTTATCGGCCAGAGATTTTATGTCGAAAAATGTACTGATTTGCAGCGGTTCCTGGTTCTCGAGGATACTTTTAAACTCATTTGTTTGTCTCAAAAACTTATTGATCTGATCAAACTTGGTCATCACCTGCATTTTGCCCACCATTTGCTGCCCCATAGGGCTCAGACAGTGTGCGTAAATAAGTTGTTTTACCTCATTAAACCCCAAACGCTCTAAACAATTCTCCGGATATAACATTCCTATTTCTATCTTATTTTTTATTAATAGTCTTCTTTAATAATTCTCTGGCCTTTATAGAGTCTGCCCTCTTTTTCCTGGCAGCCTTCCTTAAAACAGCTTTTGCTTTTTTGGTTGAATCCACTTTTTTAATAGAATCAGCCTTTTTAACTGCAATAACTTTCTTTAACGAGTCGGCCTTAAATTTAGCTCGTTGTGGTGCAGTAACTTTTTTCAAAGAATCTGCACGCTTCACAGAGTCGGCCTTAAACTTAGCTTTAACAATTTTAGCTGCCTTGGCTTGCACCAATGAATCTGCCTTTACCAAAACGTTCTTTTGCTTGGTTAATCCCTTGGTTACCTTATCATAGATGCCATCTAATACTTTCGGATGCTGACTATAGTAAGCCATACTTTTACCGTAAAGGGCCGAATCTATCTCGTATCTTTTATAAATGCCATTATAATAAGCCGCAGCGATAGTTCTTGACGTATCGATGTTAGGTATGGTAGTGATGTAAGCATCCACAATATGAATGTCGTGCAATACCAGGGCCATTTTATCAGGCTGAATAATATCGGAAGGAATACCTGGCTTACAGCCTGCAACGAATAAAAAAAGGAAGGCTGTGTATATAAAGTTCTTCATTATGGGCTAAAACATCATTATTTCTTAGACAAAGTTCGCTAAGGTTCTTATTTTTACCAAAAATACTGATAAATGAGTATAGCAGATAACTTATTAGAATATAAAAGCGAATTAGATAAGACACAGGTTGAGTTAATAGCCGTATCTAAATACCAGGAGCCCGCCGCAATTATGGAAGCCTACAATGCCGGGCAACGCGTTTTTGGCGAAAACATAGTTCAGGAACTGGTTGACAAACAAGCACAATTACCTACAGATATTGAGTGGCATCTTATTGGTCATCTGCAAACCAACAAGGTAAAATACATTGCCCCTTTTGTAAAACTGATCCACTCGGTTGATAGCCTGAAGCTATTAATTGAAATAAATAAACAAGCCGTAAAAAATAAGCGGGTAATAGACTGTTTACTTCAAATTTATATTGCCGATGAAGACACCAAATTTGGTCTTGGTTTTGATGAGGCTATTGAACTGCTTAGGTCTGAAGAATTTGCTACACTTAAAAACGTACGTATTGTAGGTTTAATGGGAATTGCAAGTAACAACGCCACAGAAAAACAGACTCTTGATGAGTTCATTGAGTTAAAAGTTCTTTTTGACGGTATTAAAGTTAGCTTTTTTAGAAAAGATGACTACTTTAAGGAAGTATCTATGGGTATGTCTGGCGATTACAAACTTGCAATTGAAGCAGGTAGCACAATGGTAAGAGTTGGCAGCAGTATTTTTGGTAAAAGGAAGATTAAACATTACAAAACAGAATGAGCATTACAATAAGAGTTGCTGAGCGAGAAGATTGTCCGAGATTATTGGAATTAATTAATGAACTGGCTCTTTATGAAAAAGCGCCGGAGGAAGTAACCGTAACCATAGAAGAATTTATGGATGCCGGTTTTGGCGAAAACAAAGTATGGAAAGCTTTTGTTGCTGAGGATAACAATAAAATTATTGGCTTTGCCTTATACTATACCCGCTACTCGACCTGGAAAGGCTGCCGCTTATACCTTGAAGATTTCATTGTAACTGAAGAATACAGGGGGAAAGGCGCAGGTAAGCTCCTTTTTGAAACGGTTATACAGGAAGCAAAAGATAAAAACTACAATGGCATGGTTTGGCAGGTGCTGGACTGGAATGAGCCGGCAATTAATTTTTACAAAAAGTACGCTGCTGATATAGAAGCAGGATGGTTAAATGCATCCTTTTCGAAGGAACAAATTTCGAAGTAATATGAAGAAATTAGGATTATTTATTATCGCCATAGGTTTTATAGCTTGTCAGAGTGAGAATAAAACAAGCAATACTACCGACACTACAAGTGTTGTAACTACAGGAGACTCATTAACTTTTAAATACGATTCAGTAAAAGTTTACAGCAAAACCCCAGTATCTGTTGATAAAAATGTAACTGATACTTCTAAGGCAGTTATTTCGTATCCTTTATTTAATGATGAAAAAGTAAACCAGTTTGTTGAAACCAAAATAAAACTGACAGCAGATTCTGGCAAAAACTACAAAACATATAATGAATATGCTACCGATTTTATAAAAGGTTATGACGACTTTAGAAAATCTGAAAAGGATTACCCGCAAACCTGGTTCTTAGACATCAATGCTAAGGTTGTGAAACAAAAGCCAGGCTACTTGTCGCTGCTAAACACTTATGTAAATTATTCAGGCGGTGCACACCCTAACAGTGTATTTATCTACCTGAACTACAATCCGGCCACACATCAGGAAATCCTTTTAGATTCTTTAATTCAACCAGGTTCCCTGCCAAAACTTACTGCTGTGGCCGAAAAGATATTCAGAAAAAATGAAAAGCTTAGTCCTACTGCTAGCTTAAAAGATGGCTATTTCTTTGATAAGGATACGTTCAAACTGAATGACAACTTTACCATTACGGATCAAGGTTTAATGTTTCTTTATAATCCTTACGAAATCAAGGCTTATGCATATGGAAAAACAGAACTGGTTATTCCTTTTAGTGAGCTTAAAGAAATTGCTAAACCAAATTCATTACTTAGTCCCGCAAATTAATGGAAGTATACAAATTTGGAGGTGCATCAGTTAAAGATGCCGAAGGGGTAAGAAATCTGGCCAATATCATTAAAGAACGAAATCAAAAAAACAACCTGTTAATCGTTATTTCGGCAATGGGTAAGGTTACCAATAAGCTTGAGGATTTAACAAAAGCTTATTTAACGGGTCTTGAGGATACACATCAGATATTTGAAGAGGTAAAACAATTCCATTTCAACATCATTAGTGAGTTATTTCCAGACCACAGTAACCCGGTGTATAACGACGTGGCAAACTCATTCGTAGAGATAGATTGGTTAATAGAGGAAAAACCAGACGACGCAGCTGATTACATTTACGATCAAATCGTTTCAATCGGGGAAATCGTCTCGACCAAAATAGCTGCTGCTTACTTAAACGAAACAGGTTGTAATGTGCAATGGGTTGATGCCCGTAACTTTATCCATACAGATAACAATTACCGGGAGGCACAGGTAAACTGGGAAAAAACAGAGCAGGAAATACAGAAAAAACTGGCTCCTGTTTTAGAACAATATATTGCAGTAACCCAGGGATTTATTGGCAGCACAAGCGAAAACTTTACCACAACTCTTGGTAGAGATGGTTCTGACTATTCGGCCGCAATATTTGCTTCTTGCCTAAATGCAACTTCGTTAACCATCTGGAAAGATGTGCCCGGAGTTTTAAACGCCGATCCTAAATGGTTTGATGAAACGGAAAGAATTCCGCGTTTATCTTATCATGATGCAATTGAACTGGCCTATTATGGTGCAACTATTATTCACCCTAAAACAATAAAGCCGATTCAAAACAAGAACATCCCTTTATTTGTTCGTTCTTTTCTTGATCATAAGGCCGAAGGCACAGACATTACGGGAGAAAACAATCATCTTCCGGTTCCATCCTTTATATTTAAAGTAAACCAGGCGC
>NZ_JBFTNT010000183.1:0-8589 GCF_056397585.1 Pedobacter sp. 05L430
CTCTACTCTCAATTTGATCCTTCGGTTATTAACCCAAGGAACGATTCTTTTGCTGAGAAGCTATATTTAATATACTACCTGCTGGAAACAAAGCATCACATTATAAACATGACTAATCTTGACCGCCAAAAACTAGTTGATAAATACCTTAATACCTAATATGGAAATAAAAAAATGGCAAAGACTTTCATCAAAATATCTGGTGAAAGAAAGATGGGCGACATTACGTGTGGATACCTGTGATTTACAAAATGGCGTTATAAAAGACGACTATTACGTACTTGAATACCCGAATTGGGTTAATGCCGTAGCAGTAACAGAAGACAATAAAATAATTTTGGTTCGCCAATATCGCCATGGTGCTGATATTATATCCTTAGAAGTTCCTGGTGGCGTCATAGATGGCGATGAATTGCCTGAGGTAGCCATTAAGAGAGAGCTATTAGAAGAAACCGGTTATTCTTTTAAAAGTTCCGAATTGATAGCTACGCTATACCCCAATCCCGCAACATCTACAAATGTTACTTATACCTATTTATTAAAAGGCGGTGTTAAAACTCATGATCAGCACTTAGATGACCATGAAATCCTTAACGTTGAGGAATATACTATCGAAGAGGCTAAACAAATTCTAAAAGACAATAAAATTGATCAGGCATTACATTCAGCTGCATTATTTTATGGGTTAATGAAGCTTGATGTTTTAAAATAAACATTCAATCACAAAAAAAGACCCTGCAAGTAAAACTTACAGGGTCTTTTTTTGTGATAAGACTTGAGCTCTAATGATTTAGCTCATTTTTAATTTCTTTTGTATGTCGTGTACGTATCCTTTAAACTTCTTATCTGTATCAATCAGATCTTCAACTGTCTGGCATGCATAAATTACCGTGGAGTGGTCTCTTCCTCCAAAGAAAGCTCCAATAGTTTTTAATGATGACTTAGTATGACTCTTGGAAAGATACATGGAAATCTGTCTTGCCTGAACAATTTCACGTTTCCGTGTTTGTGATTTCACCATGTCTACAGGAACTTCAAAATACTCACATACCAATTTCTGGATATATTCCATCGAAATCTCTTTGGACGTATTTTTAATAAAGTTCTTCAACATCTGTTTAGCCAATGCCAAATCGATGTCTTTTTTGTTTAAAGTTGATTGAGCTAGCAGGGAAACCATTGCGCCTTCAAGTTCCCTTACGTTATTGTCAATGTTGTGGGCTACGTACTCCACTACTTCAGAAGGTAATTCAATACCATCTGCATACATTTTCTTTTTAAGAATTGCTATTCTTGTTTCAAAATCAGGAATCTGCAAATCTGCAGAAAGACCCCATTTAAAACGGCTTAACAATCTTTCTTCTAGTCCGGCCAGATCTTTAGGTGCTTTATCTGATGATAAAATAACCTGTTTACCTGATTGATGAAGATGATTAAAGATATGGAAGAATATATCTTGCGTTTTTTCTTTTCCGGCAAAGTTGTGTACATCATCCATGATGATTACATCCATTGCCTGATAGAAATTCACAAAATCATTAATCGTATTGTTCTTTAATGAATCTACAAATTGCTGACAGAATTTCTCACATGAGACATAAATTACCAGTTTGTCTGGCATGTTACGCTTAATTTCATTACCAATAGCCTGCGCAAGGTGTGTTTTCCCTAACCCTACTCCTCCATAAATCATTAAAGGATTAAATGAAGTACCTCCCGGTTTTGCGGCTACGGCATACCCCGCTGATCTTGCTAAACGGTTGCAATCTCCCTCTATGTAATTCTCAAACGTATAGTTAGAATTTAATTGAGGATCAACATTCAGTTTCTTTAAACCCGGAATGATAAAAGGGTTCTTAATGTCTTTGTTTATAGAAACCGGAATTGGCATTGATTGAATCTTCGCCTCTGCCCCATTTCCATTACTCGGCATGTTAGTAGTATAAGGCGATCCCGTATTAGAAGACTTATCCACAACGATGTTATACTCTAACCTTCCCTCATCTCCTAATTGCTTTTTAACTGTCTTACGAAGCAGCCCTACATAGTGTTCTTCCAACCATTCATAGAAGAACAAACTAGGCACTTGTATGGTTAAAACTTTGCCTTCCAATTTCAATGCTGATATCGGTTCGAACCAAGTCTTGAAACTTTGGGTCGGTATGTTATCTTTTATGATTTGGAGACAGTTTTTCCACACTTCTGTACAAGTTTTTTCCATTGTTATTCTATAATTTGTTGGTTTACAGTAACGATACGAGCATAAAAAAACTGCTGTTTCGAGAGATCGAATATTCAAAAAATTATCAACAAAAAAAACTTAATTTTCATTTATTTGGTAACTGCTTAGGTAGCAATAACCTACCCTTCTTAACCTGAATTTTTTGTGTTAATAACTATTTATTAACATCCTTTTTAATATTCTCCAAAAACATTACGTAGTGTGTCCGCTATTTCACCAAGCGTGGAATAGGCCTCTACGGCTGTTAAAATATACGGCATTAAATTCTCGCTCCCCTTTGCAGCTTCCCTTAGGTTCTTCAACGCTTTTTCAACAGCTATGTTATCTCTTTCTGCTTTTAACTTATTTATCTTCTCCGTTTGGATCGTACGGATAGATTCATCTATGGTAAACACCTCGGTTATCCCTTCCTGTTCCTGTGTAAATTTATTTACCCCAACAATAACCCTGGTTGCCTCTTCCACTTCAACCTGGTACCGGTAAGCTGCATCTGCGATCTCGTTCTGGATATACTCATTTTCTATCGCATTTACTGAACCGCCCATGGCATCTATTTTATCTATATACAGCTGCGCTGCCGCCTCAACCTCATCTGTTAATGTTTCTACAAAGTAGGAGCCCGCCAATGGGTCAACGGTATCTGTTACCCCACTTTCAAAAGCAATTACCTGCTGTGTACGCAGAGCGATTTTTGCTGCTGCTTCGGTTGGTAACGACAGCGCCTCATCGTAACCATTTGTATGCAAGGACTGTGTGCCTCCCAAAACTGCAGCCAAGGCCTGATTGGTGACTCTTATTACATTATTAAGTGGCTGTTGGGCTGTAAGTGTTGACCCACCTGTTTGCGTGTGAAAACGAAGCATTTGAGCTTTCTCATCCGTAGCCCCAAGCTCCTTTGTTATTTTTGCCCACATTCTTCTGGCAGCCCTGAATTTGGCAATTTCCTCAAAGAAATTATTGTGGCAGTTGAAAAAGAAAGAAAGTCGTTTAGCAAATACATTAATATCTAATCCCTTCTCTAATGCAGCATTCAAATATGCTTTTCCATTTGCCAGTGTAAAGGCCAGCTCCTGAACGGCTGTTGAGCCTGCTTCCCGGATATGATAGCCCGAAATGGAAATTGTATTCCATTTCGGTACTTCTTTACTGCAATATTCAAAAATATCGGTAATAATCCTCATAGAGGGTTTTGGCGGGTATATATAAGTCCCCCTTGCGGCATACTCCTTTAAGATATCGTTTTGAATGGTGCCAGATATTTGCTTAATATCAGCCCCCTGTTTTTTAGCCAGGGCTATATACATAGCCAACAAAATCGAGGCTGTAGCATTTATTGTCATAGATGTGGTGATCTTTTGCAGCTCTATCCCATCGAACAAGATTTCTATATCTTTCAATGAATCAATTGCAACACCAACCTTACCAACCTCTCCTTCGGCCATATCGTGGTCAGAATCATATCCAATCTGGGTGGGAAGATCAAATGCAACAGACAGGCCCATTGTTCCTTGCTTAAGCAAATAATGGTACCGTTTGTTAGATTCCTCTGCAGTCGAAAACCCGGCATACTGCCGCATAGTCCACAACCGGCCCCTATACATATCTTTCTGAATCCCCCTGGTAAAAGGAAATTCTCCTGGCACCTCTGTTAAAGGTTTGGCAGTAGTGTATATTTCTTTTATTTCAATACCCGAAGTAGTGGTAAAACTTTTCTCTTTCATAGTTAAAATAACAAATGAATATCCTTTTTAATAAGATCTAATGTTAAATCATAAGGGTTATCAGACATATCAGTCATATGCTGCAGTATTTTTCTACTCAAATCCACACCGGCAGAATCCACAGGCAATCCTCGCGCGGCATTGCTAACCATGGTTAAAGTATCATCCTTAAGTTTACGAACAACATCCCATGTTTGGGCACTTACATATAATTGTTGGGCAACATTATGCTGATATTCAGATCTTATTTCATTAAGTAAAACTGATTGAAGATCTACAACAGAAATACCTTGCTGATGTACTCGGATCAGCAAATTTGCAGGATTAATTCTGTCGACAAAAACAATCAGCCGTTCGTAAGCCTGCAATCGTAACGGAAGGATCTGTAAATGTTCGTCTTTTTTAGGATCTGATGGTTTTGCTTCAACATGTTTTGTGTCCAGATACCTTCTCAGGTCATTTATAAAAAGATAATATCCTGCTGCAACTGTTATAATACCACCGGTGGCTAATGTGGCAACTTCTGTTAAAAAGTTTTGTACGTTCATTCAGCTTTGTTTGAATACAGTAATAATTAGTATAGAGTCTCAGCAAAAATGTACATTTTATTTATATTTACCCCACTATTTGATTTTTTAAATGACGAGATAGAGGTCTCTATTAGAGATAGCTATAGCGCTTTTATAAACAATTATAACTAAATTTGTACTTCCTAATTTTTAATAATATGAGTAATACAGTTGATACAGCATTTGCACCGGTAACTTTTACAGAAGGCGCTGTAAAGGAGCTTTTTAAATTAAAAGATCAGCAAGAAATTTCTGAGGACTTTGGGTTACGCGTAGGTGTTGACGGTGGGGGCTGCTCTGGAATGAGCTATGTACTTGGTTTCGATCAAAAAAAAGAAGGTGATCAGGAATTTATTATCGATGGCATTAAAGTCTTCATGCACAAAGCGCATCAGATGTATTTGATGGGAATGCAGGTAGATTGGCAAGATGGATTAAACTCAAGGGGCTTTACCTTTAGCAACCCAAATGCAAGTAGTACTTGCGGTTGCGGAACAAGTTTCTCAGTTTAAGTTCCTTTTCTTTTGTAACATTATACATGGTCTCGTTGTCTTAACAGCGGGACTTTTTATTTTTATCCCTTTAAGAATATATTTCATCTGAAATGACCTATACCGAAAACGTAAAACTAGCCCTTCAATCAATAAAAAGCAACAGGTTGCGTACCATGCTTACCGCATTGATCATCGCAATTGGCCTATCTGCATTAGTAGGTATATTAACAACACTGGATGCTGTTAAAAAAAGTATGACTGAGGCCTTCTCCAGTATGGGGGCCAACGCGTTTACCATCAGAAACAGAGGATCAGGCATAAGGGTTGGCGGCTCTGGCCAACGCCCAAAACCATTCCGGTCTATCAAATACGAAGATGCGGTAAGTTTTAAGGAAAGATTAAATACACCTGCAACAGTCGCGATCAGTGTATTTGCTACAGGAGGGTCAACAGCTAAGTTTGGCGCTGAAAAAACTAACCCTAATATCAATATTCAAGGTATTGATGAAAATGGATTGAACTCACAAGGCTTGAATCTTTCGCTTGGGCGTAATTTCAGTCCCGCCGAAGTAGTGTCAGGGAACAATGTCTGCATAATAGGTAATGAGATCAGGACTAAGCTTTTTAGAGATCAAAGTCCCATAGATAAAGTAATAAACGTTGGAAACAACAGGTTAAAAGTTATTGGAGTTCTTGAGTCAAAGGGTCAAAGTATGGGGTTTAGCGGCGACAGATCCGTTTATGTTCCCCTTCTAAAAGCTAAGTTGATTAACTCCAACTCAAATCCTTCTTATACCATTACGGTAATGGTACCAAGCAATGATCAGATGGATAACATTATTGGCGAAGCTACATCAGAACTAAGAAAGATAAGAAAGGTAAAGGTTTCAGAACCGAACAATTTTGAGATCACAAAAAGTGATTCCCTTGCCCAAACCCTTTTCGAACAATTAAGATATGTAGTGTTAGGAGGAATTGCCATCGGAGCCATTACACTAATTGGTGCATCCATTGGACTAATGAATATTATGCTGGTTTCCGTAACAGAAAGAACCAGGGAAATCGGAATCAGGAAGGCMATTGGTGCAAATCCTTCTGTAATTCGTAAACAATTCTTAATAGAGGCCGTTATAATTTGTCTTATTGGAGGTGCATTTGGCATATTCCTTGGAATAGCCATAGGAAATCTCATCTCATTTGCAATGGGAGGATCATTCATAATACCATGGGAATGGATTATGGGCGGTTTTGCATTATGTGTTGGGGTAGGTATTATTTCGGGTTATTACCCTGCAAAAAAAGCCTCTAAACTCGATCCGGTAGAAGCTTTAAGGTATGAATAAAAAAGGGAAGATAATTATCTTCCCTCATATTGATTTTCGTAGTAAGCCTGGTAATTCCCGGAAGTGACATCAGAAAGCCACCCTTCATTTTTCAAATACCACTCTACTGTTTTTTCTAATCCTTCTTCAAACTGTAAACTAGGCACCCAGTTTAATTCATTTTGAAGTTTGGTGGAGTCAATAGCGTAACGTAAGTCATGACCGGCTCTATCCGTTACAAAAGTGATCAGCTTTGCCGACTCCCCTTCTGCCCTGCCTAGTTTCTTGTCCATAATCTTACATAGTAAATGAATAAGATCTATGTTTTTCCATTCGTTATGGCCACCAATATTATATGTTTGTCCTGTTTTAGCCTGATGGAAGATAACATCAATCGCGCGTGCATGATCTTCTACCCATAACCAATCGCGAACATTCTCGCCCTTACCATATACCGGCACTGGTTGTTCATTTTTAATATTATTGATTGCCAATGGTATCAATTTCTCAGGAAAATGATGAGATCCGTAATTATTAGAACAGTTAGACACAACTATATCTATCCCATAAGTATCGTGATAAGCTCTTACAAAGTGATCCGAAGATGCTTTTGAAGCAGAGTAAGGACTATGTGGATCATAAGCTGTAGATTCAGTAAACATTCCTGTTTCGCCAAGCGCACCATAAACTTCATCTGTTGAAACGTGGTAAAACCTTTTCTTATCATAGCTACCTTTCCAGTATTCACGTACCGCATTCAAAAGATTAACTGTTCCGATAACATTGGTCATCACAAAAGCTGTCGGATCAGTGATCGACCTGTCAACATGCGATTCAGCCGCTAAATGAATAACTGCATCAAAATTCTCTTTACCAAACAACTCATTTATTACAGTTGCATCTGTAATATCAGCTTTAACAAAACGGTAATTTGGTTTATCCTCAATATCGGTAAGATTTGCAAGGTTACCAGCATAGGTTAACTTATCCAGATTTACAATCATGTAATCAGGATAGTTATTTACAAATCTTCTTACAACATGAGAGCCAATAAACCCAGCTCCTCCGGTTATTAATATTTTTTTCATAGTCTATAATTCTTTAGGCAGTCCAAGTTCCAGAGCTACCGAAGATGTTTTGTTTTGATATATTTTACTAAGCACGGTATCTAGTCGATCCTTTAAATCAAACTGCAGATCTTCATGTAGTTTATAAAACTTATTTAATACTGAAACTGTCGACTTAACAAAGTAAACAGAAAGTTTTTCGTTAAACTTATGCAAAGGCGAAAAAATACCTTCTTTAAAATCTATTGGAATTTGGTTTAATAAATGAATTCTCAACTCCATTTCTGTAGTAACGTCCTTTGTTACCTTAAAATGATGACTGATGCTTCCATTTAATTTACGCATTCTTAATAGTGTATCTTTTGAAGTGAGTTTTTTATTAGATAAAAGATCTTTAGCCGTTTCATCTATTGTTGCCAATAGTTTTTCATAACGTTCTACCAGATCATGTTCATCTTCGAACAGCTTAAAATGCAAATGTTCTGTTAAAACCTTATCCTTTGCAATTAGTCTGAGCAATAATTTATCTTTTTCCTTTTCAGGAAGAGATTTTATCTCCAGTTTAAGATCCTTATGCTCACTTAACAGCATACTAAAATGGGTTGTCTTTTAAGTACTTCTCCCAGTTCCAGGCCGATGACATCATTACATCGATGTCTAATTCTGCCTTCCAGTTTAAGTCTCTTGCAGATTTTGTTACATCACCCCAAACTTTCTCGATATCACCTTCTCTCCTTGCTCCAATAGTGTAATCCAGCTTTTGTCCTGTTGATTTCTCAAAGGCATCAATAATTTGCAATACTGAAGATCCTTTTCCGGTTCCTAAATTAAACACTTCGTAATTTGAATCTGCTTTATTACCTTCCAGGCGCTTAATAGCTGCAACATGTGCTTTAGCTAAATCTACCACATGAATATAATCTCTTATCGCACTTCCATCAGGAGTATCATAATCATTACCATAAACAGTTATCGGTCCACGTTTTCCAATTGCCGACTGTGTAATGAACGGAACAAGGTTTTGAGGTACACCAATTGGCAACTCACCAATTAAGGCAGTTTCGTGCGCACCCACCGGGTTAAAATAACGAAGTGAAATCACATTTAATGATGGTGTAACTGCACAGGTTTCCTGTAAAATTTCTTCAGCTATTTGTTTGGTATTGCCATATGG
>NZ_JBFTNT010000184.1:0-8588 GCF_056397585.1 Pedobacter sp. 05L430
GAAGAAGTATGATACTAGCTGATTAGATATGACTTTATATGTAAAAAATATGGTTTGCGACCGCTGTATTATGATCGTTAATGAGCGGTTGCAGAATCTTGGTTTTTCGGTTAAACAAATAACCTTAGGTAAAGTAGAAGTTGCTCCGGATCCCAATCAGGAACAATTGAAAGATATTGCTTTCGAATTTCAGGCTTTAGGTTTTGAACTTATTGAAAAGGAAAAAAACCAGTTGGTAGAGCAGATTAAGAACGAAGTAATCAATTTAGTTCACTATTCAGATCTGGGCGAGATTAATCAAAGTCTGATGCATCTGGTAGCCGATAAATTAAATAAAGACTATAATTACCTGAGTAGATTGTTTTCAGAATCAGAGGGATTAACCATCGAGAAATACATCATCCAGCAAAAAGTAGAAAAAGTAAAAGAACTGTTAGAGTACGGCGAATTGAACCTGAATGAAATATCCTTTAAAATGGGATATAGCAGCAGCGCCCACTTGTCGGCACAGTTTAAGTCATTAACAGGACTTTCTCCGAGCAAATACAAAGCTTCAGCCGTTAAAAACAGAAAACCCCTTGATAAATTGAACTAATAGCTGAGCACTTGCTTAGCTATTGCTCTCGTGATTGGTTCGCAGTTACGTTGCATCATCTTCGGGGTTGGTTCGGTTGTAACCGAACGAACCCCGAAGATGATCCTGAGCAATTGTTAAGCAATTGCGAAAGCAATAGCTCCCGGTGTGTACATAAATGCGTTAGGAATTAATTTAGTGTAATCCCAAACAGGATCCCTATCCAGGGCTTGCCTTGATATATCCAGTTTGCCCTGTTTTTATCAGTTAGCATGTCGATGCCCAAGGCAAGGCCTATATTGATTTTCTTATTGTCGTATATTCCGGCAATGCCGTTACTTAAGGCAAGCCCATCATATTCGTAATCAATCTTATCTTCCATAACATGAGGATTTACAGTTATGGCACTAAGACCGCTGAAAGCACCGTAACTAAACCCATTCTTTGCGCCTTCTTTTCTACTGCCAAGGTACAAGGCCGCACTAAAATTTGTATTTAACTGCTCCGGAACACCTTTAACCGAAGGCCTGATTTTACAAGGAACAGAAATAATATTTGTTGTTAAACCACCATTGGTTTCTAAAGATTTACAAGCGTATAAACTTACACTTATGATGCAACCGAGTGTGTAATTTAATTTGTTTTTTGTTTTCATCTCTTTTCGAATTATAGCCACTGATTGAATTTTTTAATGAACCAAACTTTTACCAATTGGGTAAGCAGACAATAACTTATCAGTATTCCAATAAGCCATGGGAAATAACTTAATGGCAGTGCCTGCATTTTTAAACTTTCGGCAAGTGGCGAAAATGGAATGCATATGCCAATAACCATTACCAATGATGTAAGTGCTGTTACAGGAGCCGTTGCCCAGCTTTGTATAAAAGGTATTTTTCTTGTCCTGATCATGTGAACAATCAGTGTTTGCGATAACAATCCTTCTATAAACCAGCCGCTTTGAAACAGCGTTTGCTTTTCAATGGTGTTTGCTGAAAAAACATAATACATAACCGCGAAGGTTGCATAATCAAAAATCGAACTAATAGGGCCTATAAAAATCATGAATTTGCTAATCCCCCTGGCACTCCATTTTTGAGGTTTTTCAATAAATTCTTTGTCCATACTGTCCCACGGAATAGAAATCTGAGAAACATCATATAGCAGGTTTTGTACCAGCAGATGGATAGGTAGCATGGGTAGGAAAGGGAGCAATGCACTGGCACCCAATACGCTAAACATATTGCCGAAATTGCTGCTGGCAGTCATTTTTATATATTTAATGATGTTGCCAAAAGTGCGGCGACCATAAATTACGCCTTGTCTTAAAACCATCAGATCTTTCTCCAATAAAATGATATCGGCACTTTCTTTAGCAATATCTACTGCTGTATCAACAGATATTCCAACATCCGCATTGCGAAGAGCAGGCGCGTCGTTAATCCCATCGCCCATAAAACCTACGGTATGGCCTTTAAACTGTAGTAATTTTACAATGCGTGATTTTTGCATTGGACTAAGCTTGGCCATAATGCTGATGTCATCAATTTGATTGATGATTTCCTCATCGCTCATGATTTCGATCTGATTGCCCAGCAGGATACTGTTTATCGGTATACCCACGTCGCGGCATATTTTTTTGGTTACAATTTCATTATCGCCTGTTAGTACTCTAATGTTTACACCTAGTTTTTGAAGCGCTGCTATTGATGGCTTGGCCGATGGTTTTGCCGGATCCAGGAAGCCTATAAAACCGGTTAAAACCATATTGCATTCATCGGCAACGGCGTAGTTGAGCGGGCGTGGTTCGTATTCTTTAATGGCAACCAGTAACACCCTTAACCCTTCTTCGTTTAACTTTCTGGAGGTGTCTATTATAGCCTGTCTCATTTTTTGATCCATTGGAACAATGGCATCGTTCTCTATGTGAAGCTGCTTGTCTTCGCCGGGGTCAAAGGCATGGCTGCACAGGTCCAGCATTTCTTCTACGGCTCCTTTGCAAATCAGTAAGTGTTTGCCGGTATCTGTACCGAGTATAACGCTTAGCCTTCTGCGGTTAAAATCGAAAGGTATTTCATCAATCTTTTGATAGTTATCTGTTTTAATGAAATCTTTTAATTCTGCATGTTCCAGAATGGCAATATCAAGCAGGTTTTTTAATCCGGTTTGATGATAGCTGTTCAAATAGGCCCATTTTAGCACCTCGTCGTCGTCTTTTCCAAATACGTTAAGATGACGCTCCAGTATAATTTTGTCCATTGTAAGGGTGCCTGTTTTGTCGGTGCACAGCACATCCATAGCGCCTATGTTTTGTATGGCATTAAGTCGTTTTACAATTACTTTACGCTTGCTCATGTTTATTGCACCTTTTGCAAGGTTGGCAGTAACAATCATTGGAAGCATTTCCGGGGTAAGGCCAACAGCTACAGAAATCCCGAACAGAAGCGCTTGCATCCAGTCGCCCTTAGTTAAACCGTTGATAAAGAATACCAGCGGAACCATAATGAACATAAAACGGATAAGCAGCCAGCTCACTTTGTTTACGCCTTTATCGAAACTGGTTTGGGTGCGTGTGCCCAGAATTGCTTTGCCTATAGATCCAAAATAGGTTAGGTTGCCGGTGTTTACAACAATAGCCTTTGCTGTACCGCTTACCACGTTGGTGCCCATAAAACAAATATTTTCGAAGTCGAGGGTTGATCTGTTGTCCGTGGTTTTAAGCGGATTGCTGCTTTTTTCTACAGGTAAGGATTCACCGGTTAATATGGACTGGCTGATAAACAGGTCTTTAGATTGTATGATCCTGCAGTCAGCGGGGATCATGTCTCCGGCGCTTATAAAAACAATATCTCCCGGAACCAGGTCTTTAATATCTGTTTCTGTTTTTCCGCTGGGCTGTCTTAAAACTGTTGCAGTGGTTTTAACCATGCTTTTTAGCTGGTTAGCGGCTTTATTGCTGCGGTATTCCTGTGTAAACCTGAGCAGAGAGCTGAGCATCACCATAATGCTTACCACGATTACAGTTTTATACTCTTCCTGACCCGGATCGGCCAGAATTACATCCATTATTAATGAAATTATAGCAAGTACAATTAAAATTCCAATAAAGGGGTTTAAAAACGCATGAAAGAGCTGTTTATACCATAATGGCGGCTTTTCATGCTCTATCTCATTTAACCCAAACTGGCGTTGTCTGGCACTGATGTTTGAGGCTTGAAGTCCGTTTTCATTGCTGTCCAGGATTTGAAGGTACTGGCTTGTGTCTTTTACGGCGATCTCATGTAATGTCATGGCATAATAGTTTAAGATTACTACTTATTTCTAATGTGCCGCAAAAGTATTGAGAGCTCTTGGGAGGGAAGGTTAGAGTAGTTTTAGAATGTTATTAGAAAACCATTAGAATTTTAATGGTTGCTTAGGCATGCTTCAATTCGATGGTAAATACGCTGCCCTGGTTCAGTTCAGAAATTACAGTTATTGTACCCTGGTGAAGGTTTATGATCTTTTTTGTAAGAGATAGTCCAATTCCGTTTCCGGCTGCATATTCCTGATTCTGACCCCGATAAAATGGTTCAAATATTCTTGAAACTGTATCGGCAGAGATGCCTGTTCCATTGTCCTGAAATCTTAATATGGTATGATCCATGTGGTAGGTTATGGCAATGGTACATTCGTGTTGCGCAGAGAATTTACAGCCATTTTCTATCAGGTTCATAAAGGCCACTTTAAGCAGGTATTCGTTTCCTTTTACGGAAATGGAATCGTCGTTTTCTATTTCTTTTTCGAATATGATGTTTACCTTATAGTCGGGGTAGGTGTGCAATACATCGTTTCTGGCATCCAGAAGAACTTCATCGAGACGGAGTTTTTTAAATGTAATTTCGGTATGGTCGTAGTTTGCCTTAGCCATGTCTAGCAGGCTGTTGGATAGGCGCACTACTTTTTGCGCATCGCTGATTGCATGCTGTATTGATTCTTTATACTCAGCATTTTGGCGTTCTTTACCTAAAGTAAGCTGAAGCTCGGCAAGCATTGCTGTTAGCGGGGTGCGCAGTTCATGGGAAATATTGGATACGAACTCCTTTTGGGCATCGAAAGACTTCTCTAAGCGGTTTAACATTGCATTAAAGGTAACGGCCAGTTCGGCAATTTCATCTTTGCCGCCGCCCTCGTTAATGCGAAGATCGAGATTGGTAGCCGTTATTTCTTCCACCTCATCTACCATATCAGAAACAGGTTTTAACGCCCTGCTGGCTAAGTACTGCCCGGCTAAGTAAATGAGGATTATACTGATGAAAAAGGCTACAATTAATGTGTATTTCAGGTTTGTTAGTTTGGCGTAACCATACTGATCGGTTGCTGCTGCGGTAATTACGTAATTGCCATTTTTATGCTGGTACAATAGGCCAATTACCTGCATTTTTCCCTGATAGAACTGTATTTGTTTTTCGGCTATGATCTTGTGGATCATATTTGAGTTTTCTTTTACCTTGTCTATATCAACAGCATCATGATAAAGAAGGTGAAATGAGGTATCGTATATGGCCACCTCTTCCTGAAACAATACATTTTGTGAGTTTCTGTAGATGAGTTGAAGAACCGATGGCTCTACTTTGGCATCGAGCAGCAGGTTAGCCTTTGTAATGGCAATTTTGTGCAGTTCCTTGTAATACTCGTCTTCTCTGTTTTGGCTGTAGGATAGGTATACTGCCATTGCAAAAACAAACAGCAGGGTTGCTATTATTGCGGTGAAGAGGAGACTTAGTTTATTACGGATTTTCATCAGCGTGGTTATTCTGATTTAAATATAAAGCCTAATCCAGGTTTGGTGTGTATCAGTTTATTGGGGTAATCTCGGTCTATTTTCTTTCTGAGGTAGTTGATGTAAACATCAATAAAATTTGTGCCTGTATCGAAATGAGTGTTCCAAACTTTGTCGGCTATTTCTGCTCTGGATAACACTCTTTCTGCGTTTTGCATCATGTATTCGAGCAATTTTAGCTCTTTTGGGGTAAGCGCAATCTCGGTTCCGGATCTTGTTACAGTCATTGTCTGGTTGTTTAATTCCAGGTCGGCATATTTTAATAAAGTGCTTTGTTTTGCCAGGCTGTTGTTGTTCCTTTTAAGCAGCGCACGAATGCGTACATGAAGTTCTCGGAGCTCAAACGGTTTTACCAGATAATCGTCGGCACCGGCATCAAATCCGTCAACCTTATCGTCGGTAGTGCCTAAAGCGGTTAACATTATTATTGGAAGATGGGGGTGGGCAGCTCTTATTTCCTTACAGAGATCGAGTCCGTTTATTTTGGGAAGGATGATGTCCATGATAATGAGGTCGTAGGTTTTAGATAGGGCTAGTTTTTTTCCCATCTCACCATCAAATGCGAGGGTAACTTTAAAATCCTGCTCTTCTAGCCCTCTTTTAATCAGGCTGGCAACTCTTGGTTCATCTTCTACAATCAGTATTTCCATAATAAATAGCATGGTAAAGGTAAATGAATTTTAGAATATGTGATTGAAGTGCGAAAAAATATTGCTTCTGTATAGTGGTGATTATTAAAATATTACACAAATTTGTTACTAAGGGTTAACAATTTGTAAAGGTATAATTAACAAATGRCAGGCTACAGAACGCTTTCGGATCAGGAGCTAACCGGACTTTTAAAGAATGGAGATCAGACCGCTTATGCCATGATCTATCAGCGGTATTACCGCTTGTKGTACATTCTGCACTTAAGAAATTAAATGACGAGGAAGAAGCAAAAGATATCATTCAGGAGTTTTTTACAACCTTATGGACTAAACGAGAAACCATATTACAGGATACCAATTTCGCTGCCTTTTTATATACATCGGTACGGTGCCTCCTAAAATGAGGGAAGTTTTTCTGCTGAGCAGGGAAGAGAACTTATCACATAAGGAAATTGCAGAGCAACTGGGGATTTCGGAACAAACTGTTTCAAAGCAGATCTCTAATGCGCTTAAAGTTCTGAGGTACAAAATGGGTGCATCGGTGTTTGTGTTCTTCCTATTTCATATTTAGGTCTTTTGCGGGGCTTTACAAGACTTTTATAGCCACACCAATTATTGCCGCAAGTAGTATTAACTGGGGTTCTTTGATCTGCTTGATATAAATTAAAGCAAGAGCAGAAAATAGAGCAATGGTAGCAGTTGGTATATCTATAATTGCACGTGTAGCTATAATGATCACTGCACCTACCAGTGCGCCAATTACAGCACCCGTGATGCCATCAACAAAAGCCTTTATACTGGGATTTTTTGCAATCCTTTTAAAAGAAGGAGCCAGGGCAACGGTAAAAAGGTAACAAGGCAAAAAAGTAGCCAATGCCGCCACACAAGCGCCAGGAAAACCCGCTGCCAGATAGCCGATAAAGGCAACTGTAATGACTACGGGACCGGGACTAATCATTGCTACAGCCACAGCATCCAAAAACTCCTGCTCATTAAGCCATCCAAATTCCTGAACTACGCCGCTATGTAAAAAAGGAACAATTGCCAGTCCGCTGCCAAATACAAACGCACCGGCTTTTAAGAAAAACCAGCCAATCTGCTGCAGTGTTTTACCCTCATATTGCCAGAAACCAACGCTCAGTAAAATCAGGGAAGGAGCTGAGGCTGGTCGTTTAATCCATTGCGGTGGCGCTTTAACCAACATGTAAACCACACCGCAGATGATAAAAAATAAAATATCTTCTCTCTTGATGATCACAGTAATGATCACACCGGACAGGTAAAATACCCAAAGCAGCCAATTTGATTTAACAGCTTCGAGGTTTGGTTTACTTACAGATTTAATGGTCAGTTTATAAGCGCTAACCGTGATAATTCCAATTACCGAGGCGCTTACCCCATAAAATACGGCTTGCATGCCGGGTAAACCGCTATAGAGCTTATAAGCAACACCCAATATAACCACCATAATAAAGGAAGGGATTACGAAAGCAAGTCCTGCTAATGTTGCGCCCAGTAATCCGTAATGAACAAAACCCATGTAGATACCCAGCTGCGCGGCCAAAGGCCCAGGTGCCAGCTGAGCGAGTGCAAGACCTTCTTTGTATTCCTCCTCAGAGATCCATTTTTTTTGCTCAACCAGATCCCGCTGCATGTAGCCAACTAGTGCAACTGGTCCGCCGAAACCCCAGGTGCCAAGCTTTAAAAAGTAGACGACCAGGTCGGTTAATTTATATGTTGCGTTGTTTTTCATGTCCTTGTTAAAATGCGATCCCAAACTGAAAGCCTACGCCGTAAGACGAAGATTGATCGTTACCAAAACGTRCAGGAAGGGGAATGGCTACAAAGTAACTGCTGCCTTTGTTTTTCTTTACAACTTTGTTGAATACTGGGGTAAGGCCATATCGGCCTGAAGTTTCAAAAGCGAGTCGACCGGCAAAAGTAAATCCATTGCCCAGGGCAACTAAGATGCCTGGGTGAAACAGCACATTGTTGACCTTGCTGCTTGCGCTTGTGGCCTTTATAAGCGGCACTATTTCGCTGGAAAAACCGATTTTAGCGCTTTTCCAAATGTTGATGCCTATGGGCAAGCCAACTATATAACTGTCTTTGAAGTTGGTATGGGTGCCATCGGAACTGAAGGATACAATAGGATGAACAATGCCTACATAACCAGCTAATTTTGGATAAGTTGGTTGCGGGTTTTGAGCTGAAGTGGTTGTAGAAATAAACAGGCTGCAGATACAGCATATTGCGAAACGTATTTTGTTGATTTGAATTTGCATGAACAATGGTACTGCATCGCGAAAAATTAAAATAGAACAGATTTAACTGTTGGTACAGAATTTACTATTTGTGGCATGTTATTAGCAATACAGACTAAAAATGAATATGAAAAAGATATATTTTGTATTGACTATTTGCAGTATGATGTTTTTAATGTCGTGCTATACGCAAAGAACCGCAGGAAATAGTGGTAAAGTACCTCCGGGGCAAGCGAAAAAACGTACGGGATCGAAATCTGCAAAACCATACGCACCTGGTC
>NZ_JBFTNT010000185.1:0-11890 GCF_056397585.1 Pedobacter sp. 05L430
CAGTAATTGTTTACGATAAGGCTGCACACGGTGGAGAATTTGATACGACCAATCCAATATTACAGATTATTGTAAACAATGAAAAAACAGATTTCGGTTATCAGAATCTCATGAATGCCGAACTTGTAGATGCAACTATAGAGGTTGATGTTCAGGGTATTTCTTCAATAGAACTCGAAAACGATTTTGGAACATTAAATCCTAAAAAACCTTTTAAACCATTCGGGCCTTTATCAGAAGAAAATTCTAATTTTTATATTCTTCATGAAGAAACCTTCTCAAAGCGCCTAAAAAGCTTTTCCCTTGATGTAGATTGGAAAAATATTCCAGATTCCAACCTTAAAACTTATTTTGCAAATTACGGCAATTCAAACATAAATAATAGTTATTTCAGTGCGTCTGCTGCATTTAAAGATGGTTATTCCTGGAAAAAAAGTTACGAACCGGTAAAGCTCTTCAATGTATCAAACGCTCAGTTACAAACCAGTTGGAAATTTACTAATCCCGATTACGCCATTTTATTTCCATTTTTTATACTTCCACAGTTTTATACCCCATATTACATTAATCCGGGGCAATCGGTATTGCAAACAGTAAGCAGTAAAATGTCTTATCTGTTACCGGGATTCTCCAACATTCAGCAAAAGGTCAATTTCGTAAATGCTAAATCAGCCCAAACGCTTCAATTATATAAGCCCGCACTACAGCTAATTCTTAATCTCTACAAAGACATCCGCAAAGGCCAGTTACATCTTAAACTTGACAATAGTTTTTTGTTTAAAGATTACAGGGAAAAATATACCGCTGAAATTTTAAGATATAGTCTTAGCGGAGGAGAACTTAAGCTCCCTGCAGAACCATTCTCGCCTGAAATTCAATCAATTTCTTTAAATTATACGGCAACAACAGCCAAAATTAATTTTAGTGGAACCTCATTAAATGATTATGTTGATGAAGAGATTGAATTATTTCATTATGGTGCCTTCGGGCAGGCAAGGGAACATGCTTATACCCGAAGCAAACACTCGTTTCTAAACAATACTTTAGTAAAACTGGTACCACAGTATAACACAGAAGGCGAGTTACTAATTGGTTTGAGTGATTTATATGCAGAAGATTCCGCAAGTATTTTATTCCAGATAGCTGAGGGAAGCGCAAATCCAGAAAAACCGAAAATAACTTTAGAATGGAGTGTGCTCTGCGATAACTATTGGAAAACACTTACAAACGATGATTTTATTTTTGATACCACTAACGGCTTACTTGCCAGTGGAGTTATAAAAATAGTCATACCAAAAGAAGCTACAACATCTAACACAATTCTACCTGGCAATTTACTTTGGATAAAAGCAGCGATAATAAAAGATACTGATAGCGTTTGCAACCTGATTGATGTGCAGGCAAATGCCGGAATTGTCATTTTTGATGATCAGAATAATGATCCATTGCGTTTGGCCAAAGCGCTGCCAGCCAATACAATTACCAAACTAAAGATTGAAACTGCGGCAATTAAAAAAATTACCCAGCCTTATTCTTCCTTTGGCGGTGCGGTAAAAGAAAATGATGCTGCGTATTATACTCGTGCAAGTGAACGTTTGCGCCATAAAGAAAGAACCGTTGCCATTTGGGATTACGAGCGTCTTATTCTGCAGCATTTTCCAACGATTCACAAAGTTAAATGCATTAACCATGCAACTATAGGTTCATTTTATTCACCTGGAAATACATTAATTGTGGTAGTTCCTGATTTAACCAACCACAATGCTATTGACCCTTTTAAACCAAAGGTTGATAAAAATACGCTTGATGAAATCAATACTTTTTTAAGTAAGCATTCATCTGCCTGGGCATCTTACCAGGTGGTGAATCCAAGTTATGAGCCAGTAAAAGTATCGGTTAGTTTAAAATTAAAAAAGGGCTATGAGTTTAACTATTATCAAAAGGTAATCAATCTGAAATTACAGGAATTTTTATCCCCCTGGATGAACAATACAGGAAATGACATTCATTTTGGGGGTAAAATTACAAAGTCGATGGTCATTAAATTTTTAGAAGACCTCGAGTACATTGACTATCTGACTGATTTTTCTCTTTATAAATTTTCTCCAAATAAAAGAGCCTTCGGAAGAAATGTAGAAGTTGCAGAAGCCTCTAATCCCGCATCTATTTTGGTGTCACATACTCAGCATAACATTGTAAGCGATTCATCAAGTTCTTCTATAGCACTTCCCAGAACAATGAAATTATTAATCTGAACTAAAATAAACCTCTAATTCACATGAGTGAAGCACTAAGTATTTCGTCGAAAAAACCGCAAAGCGATGCTTTTGATTATGAAGAACTACGAAAAACGGGTATTGGATCTATTGAAAAAACAGGCTCTGATATCTGGACAGATTACAATGTTCATGATCCGGGCATTACCATACTCGAGTTGCTTTGCTATGCAATTACTGATTTAAGTTATAGAACAAACAACACCATTCCTGATCTGCTTGCCACATCTAAAGATGCAAGGGAAAATATTCTAAAGCACTTTTTTTCAGCTTCAAAAATATTTCCGAACAAGGCAGTAACCATTAACGATTACCGCAAGCTGATTATCGATATTGAAGGCGTAAAAAATGCCTGGTTGCAGAAAAGGAGCCTTGGTATGTTTGCCGACATTACCCTTAAAAAACTTCAATTCACACAGCCAGAAAGCCTTAAATGGGAACCTGTTGATGTGTTGGGCTATTATGATGTACTAATAGAGTTTGATACCAATGTTGCTAATGATAGTAAAGAACTGATAAAAACAGAAGTATTGGAACTGGTAATGCAGAACAGGAACCTTTGTGAAGATTTTTTAACCATTAATGAAATAACTACGCAAGAGTTCAGGCTTTGCAGTGAGATTGAAATAAAATCTGATGCTGATCCGTTTGAGACCCTTGCAGAACTATTTTTTAATATTCAGCTCTACCTGACACCGCTTATAAAATTTTATTGGTTAAATGATCTCATTGATAGCGGCTACACTTCGGATGTGATATTTGAAGGACCGTTACTGATTCATGGTTTTATAAAAGAGGAAGAACTTTTAGCTTCCGATCTGAAAAAGGAAATCCATCTTTCAGACATTATGCAGCAAATGCTTAATGCATCTGGAGTAAGCAATATCCTTGATATTATATTTAACCCAACTGATCAAACTAAAGAACTCAGCAACAAATGGATAATTCCAGTTAAACGAGGTAAACAACCAATCATAAACATTTTGGATTCAAATGTCCTGATTTATAAAAATGGCATTCCATTAAGGCCTGATATGAATATCATAAAGAGCAGGTTCGACAAATCGATGAACGATTATATTACTGGTAATGATCTGGTAAGAACTGAAGATATACAATTTGACACAGGTACTTTTGAAGACATAGGGAACTATTATTCTATTCAAAATCACTTTCCAAAAAACTATGGAATAAGCCACTGGGGCCTACCAGAAAATGCAACCGCAGAACGTGTTGCCCAGGCAAAACAACTGCAAGGATATCTGTACTTTTTTGATCAGCATTTGGCCAATTCTTTCTCACAACTTTCAAATCTGGGCAATCTATTCTCCACTGACATCCAGAAAAACACCTATTTCGCAAATACGGTAAGGAGTTTTAAAGACGCTGACGAGATTTTTGTAGATAATGCTACTATAGATACAAAAGTACAGACTGCTGCAGAGGATAAAATTACATACTACAAGCGTCGCAACTTGTTTCTTGATCATTTGCTCTCCAGGTTTTCTGAATCATTCTCTGAGTATGTAAACGTGCTTTATTCGGGCTTTACCTCAAACCCTAAAGATGTAATTATTCCATCTGTCATAAATCCCGAAGATATTGTTCAGGATAAGGCCAATTTCTTAAAAAATTATCCTGAATATAGCTCAAAACGATTCTCCAGCTATAATTATGCTAAACAGGATCAATTATGGGATAGTAATAATATAAGCGGTCTTGAAAAAAGATTGCAGCGCTTGCTTGGATTCGACAACCTGAATAGGCGTAATCTTGTTAACCTGAATACAGAGATTCAGCATGGGCTTAACGGATCAGGTAATGACGAATATTGGTACAGGATAACAGATTTCAAAAATGGAACTATTCTGTTGGAAGGTTCCGAGAAATTCCCTGGAGAAGAAGGGGCTCGTTTTGCACTTGAAGATTCGATCAGTCTGATTTACCACGCTCAGAATTTGAAAACAATAGATAATGGCGATGGTACATTTTATTATCAGGTTTTAAACGCAAATAAAGTAATAGGCACCAGTACCAAGCTTTATTCCTCCATGAATGATGCAAGTTTGGATCTGCAACAACTGGTTTTACTGGTTACTAAAAACAGAGCTGATGAAGGTATGTTCTTAATAGAACACATGCTTTTGTTGCCTCCTCAGGTCAAAATAATAAACGACCCTTCAACCGAAGCACCAGAATTAATCCCTGACGATGAAGCCGGCTTTATGCCAATTTGTGTTGATGATGGCTGTAAAGACTGTGAAGATAAAGACCCTTATTCATTTCGGATCAGCATTATCTTACCTGCATATACGCCGCGTTTTCTCAACATCGCTTTTAGGCAATATGCCGAAAGAACAATCAGAATGGAAGCCCCGGCACACACTTTTGTAAAGATTTGCTGGGTAAGCAATGAGCAATTAATCACATTCGAAAATGCGTACAAAGAATGGCTGGATGTAAAATCAGGGAAAACAGAAGACACAACAAATACAAAATTAAACGAGTTTGTAACCATTTTAACCGCATTAAGGTCTATTTATCCGGTGGCCAGACTCGAAGATTGTAGTAGTAGTGAAGAGCGGACGCTCTTTATGCTAAATCAAAACGCATTGGGAACTCTTAAAACATAAAATATTATGGGTAATGTGCTCGACCAAATTAGTAAAGACAATACCCGCTTTACTATTTTCGAAAATGATCAGGTATTAACGGCAGATCAGTTGAATGATTTATTCAACTATCTGGACGTACAGAACAAATTAACACGAACCAAAGCAATTGGTGTCGGGATTATTTATGGACTGGAAATAGGGGTAATAGATAACAAACATCTTGTAGTTTCAAAAGGCGCCGCAATTACTACCGATGGCGATCTATTGTATTTCGATTACGATCAGGAGTTTGATCAGTATGATGTTTTTGAAGATCTAAACGCCAAATATCCTTATTTTCTTAATGATAGTGATCAGCCCTTACCGATGTTCGAATTAAGAGATAGCCGGTTGGTAGGAGCTATACCAGGAAAAGATTTAGCAACGCTGGAGGCAACAACCGGTACTGCACTAAAAGATTATGCAGGTATTTTATACCTGGAAGATTACAACAATGATCCCGATTTATGTACCGGAACAGATTGTGACAATAAAGGCGTTATCGCCGTAAAAGAGCTAAAGATTTTGCTTATCCATAAAAATAATATTGGCGCTTTGCTTCAAAGCATGCCTTCAATGAATAAAGATTATTTTTCACTTGACGACCTCAACATCCCCAGGGTTATGGTTAATACCGACCTGGACACGTATAAAGAGCTTAACGCATCATTTAATAATGCTTTAGTTGTAAAGGACGATATTATAGCCAAGCTTACTAAAGCTTACCAGGTTTGCAAGCTGGTGGTTGAAGATGATTTTGAAGGTGGCGATCCAACAGAGAAGTGGAAAAGCTTACTGGAGGAACAATTTAAGCTTAGTGAGTCCTTTTACGGTCAATATGTATATGATTATGCCCGCGACATTAGTTATGCATATAACGAGCTTAGAGAAAGCTTATTTTCAGATGATATGCTGGCCTCACCAGATGTTGATTTATTTCCTAAACATGTGTTGATTGGTTTGGTTAGGGATGCAACCTTAAAAAATCCAATACCAGTAATTTTTCCAGATTTAAGAATTCCGCCTATAGGAGAACGACCAGTACTCGAAGCCAGACCAATATCTAGTTTGCTTCGCGCAAATATTTTAAAACCAAGTAATATCCGGTTCAATTTTGGCATATTGATCAAGCGGTTCAATAAAATACATATAGATTTGGAATATCGCCATCATTTTTACGAATCGCCGATATTGAACAGCTCTAATGATTCAGATGAAGTAACACGATTCAATTTCATGCGTATTCATAGTATGATAAACAGTTTTAAAGTTCCAAAAGCTGAGGATTTCCGTTCTGTAGATACTGGCCTTAAAATAATACCAAGTCTTTTTGAAGATGCACCACTTGGCGAACGAAGTATACCTTTCTATTATAGTTATAATGCAAGCTTTCCTATAAATCTATACTGGAATTTTAATGCGAACAACCGCAAAAAAGAGAGCCAGATTCTATCTTATAATTCAAATCAATACTCCAATGTTGGCGCTACAATTACCCCCTTAAAATATAACATCCTTAAATACACTTTTTTCAGGGTAGAAGGGCACATAGGGTTTAAACTTGCTGATGTTGAAGCCTCGCTTAACAAAATTATTCTGGAAAATAATTTGCCGATAAATATTATATCTGTTCAGGTTGAGAAGAAATTAGAAACAATTCCTCCAAGGCCATGGTTTTTTCCCCATTTATATATGTATGAAAAATCGATAAAGAGCACATTTTTTGATAGAATGGATGATGCTGACTCAGTTAACGATGATCTTGTAAAAGTAACAGATGCAGCTACCACATTAATTCCTGCAACTGAATTTAAAACTGCCAGGCAAAATGTGTATGATAATGCTGTAGACATTGGTGACGCAAGGTTTGATTATGTAAAGTACCGTTCTGCAGTATCAAACATCATTACTGCAGCCAGCAATGTTAAAGCACAAACCAAACAGTTTACGTTTTCAAATACGGCCATTCCACACGATTTCATACTAAATTCCGACATCCTCAGAAAAACGGATGTTATTTCAAGTATCTATCAAAACACAATAATCAAAAAGAAAACCGGGTTAATGCTCGGCAACTTTATGAAAGAAAATCCTGGCTTGGAACATGCCGGTGGTGTATTACGGGGGGGAACATTTGTAATTGTTTACACTGCAGATGATAAGACAGTAGTGGCTGATTTTATGCTTCCTTACGCCAGTATTGATAAGGATGTGATAAACAACCCACCAATATATACTCCACTTCCTTTACCATTGCCTCCGGGAACGCCAATAATTCCGAAATTCCCAATAGATCATGTTTTCGAAATTATACCTAATTACACTAAAGACCTTAATCTGAAGCTTGTTCCTTATATCAAGGATATAGATTTAGATGATAGGATCAATGTAAGGGTTAATAAAGGAGTAGAGGAAAGCATTAAGGGGTTGAATATTAAACTCGACGGATTTGATAAACGTTTAAACGAGAATTCGTCTTTATTTACCACAGTACTTACACCAACAAAATTTACAGTTCCTGGTAAAGATTTAGGAATAACAGCAGACTTAGATGCTTTAAGAGCTGCTCAAGATAAGATGGAACGCCTTGCCGCCGGAACTCCGGAAAGAATTGCTGCTGAAAAAGATTACATTAAAAATGCCAATGTAATTACCGAAAAACTGGGAAATACGGCAATAACCGGCGATGTAACAAACGCCAGAGATGTAAATGCTGCCTTAGCAGAAGTACAGGGAGGCATCAGCTTAATTAAAGATGAAGCCATAAGAAAAGAAGGAGCCGTTACTGTAGGTAAAGCAAATGTTATTACCAGAGGTTTTAAACTTAATCGCTAATTGTGAATGGTGATGTAATTATCCGCAGGCAAAAAATCAGGCTCCAGGCCAGTGATGAAAAACTTGCGTTTGATTGCAAACAATATTTAAATGAAATAATAACCAGCAAACTACCTGAAATTTATGAACGGATTTTTCACCAAAACATACATCAGGATAGTTATGTAAGCATTAACTCAATTCAGGTTGATCTAGGTAATCTACAGGTAAGCGACTTCAAAACCAGATTTGTACAAATTGTAGAAGAGAAGATTGTTAGCGAGCTTAAAAAACAGTTCGAAGAAAACCCATACAATAGAGATTTCTCTGTAGATGATAATTTTAATCCTGCACCCAATACATCATCATCCTCGATAGAATATAATAGCGAGAAGAACCAGAAAAAAATTGCCTTATTGTATTTTCTTGAAAATGGAACCTATCCCTGGTGGTACGAAAAACAGCTTAGAAAATCACCGTCCGAAGTTCTTAAAGCTTTTGATGAGCAAGAACAAAAAGAATTCTTTCTTAAGTTATTAACTAAAATCAAAGCACTATCCATCCTCGAAGCAGAACGAACATTCAGCAGGTTTACAGATTATATGACAAGTACTGATCTTGAGATCTACATCAACCATCTTATAAATCTGTATCCGGATAATTCTATTAAAATAAACATCAACACACTTCTATGGGAGAAAAATCAAATAGCGAAGCTTTTTAATATTCCGAAAAAGATATTCTTAAAGCAACTGTTAGCTTTTACTATACTAAACGTTGATGAAACAGATCAGATCATTAATAATGAAAATCGATTTATATCTCCCGATTCTCATGTGCGTGCAGCGGTTCTGCTCTATTATTTGCAATGCGGAAACGAAAAATATAATGAATGGGAAATGCCATTGAACAAAATTCTGTGTGGCATGCAGCATATCGACTTAATTCCAAATGGCATTAAACTCAAAAAAAAAGAAAAGGAAGAATCAAAACTACTGCTTCAAACAGTTGTAAGCTACTGGGATGCCTTAAAAGGATCAAGTATTGAAGCACTTCAGAATACATTTTTCCAGCGTCAGGGCAAAATAACGCCCAAAGATAATTCCTGGCTAATCCAGATTGAACGTACCGGAGTTGATATTCTTCTTGATCGTTTGCCCTGGAGCATTGGTACCATTAAACTTCCCTGGTTAAAAGAAATTATACATACAGAATGGTAACGGATGAACAAGTTTTAAAAAAAGATGCATTTCATTTAAATGCATTAGATCTGCTTGATGAAATTAACTGGTTTGAAAAAGTACTTCAAACAAGATTAAAGTTACATTTTGGAGAAGAATGTGAGTATGAATCTATTTATGACGTAGAACCACCTCAATCTGATCATAAAAATTCTGTATTCTCTGAATTTATCCAATTCTATCAACTGTCTTTTTCTGAACGGTTAATTTTAGTTTTAGCTTTGCTTCCACATATTGCTCCCCAATTACTTGATGTTTTTTTCATCAAAACAACATTAAAAGATCGCGGTGTAACAGAGTATGGAGGCTTAAGGGGGGCATTTCACAGCGGTTTTCTGCCAACAGGCGAAACCGCTTCTTTTTTACTCGCAGGTAGTGATTTAAGTAAACGCTTTTGGGTACAACAGTTCTTTGATGCCGATCACTTATTTAAAATTCATAATATCCTCTGGCTTGGGTCATCTCCTGCAAACGAACCCATTTTAAGCGGACAACTGTTAATTAACGATGAGTATATAGACCTTTTTACTGGTGGCAAGTTGCGCAAGCCTTCCTTTAGTATGGAATTTCCTGCCAAAAGAATAAACACCCAGCTGGAATGGGATAATTTGGTGCTAGACAGGCACACAATGCAACAGTTAGGTGAAATTAAAATATGGTTAGAACATGGCCCTGTGTTAATGAACGAATGGGGGATGAAAAAAACACTGAAACCTGGTTATAAAGCATTATTTCACGGGCCTCCAGGGACAGGAAAAACGCTAACTGCCGGACTTTTTGGAAAACTGGCAGGTGTAGATGTATACCGAGTTGATTTATCAATGGTTATTTCAAAATACATAGGAGAAACCGAGAAAAATCTGGAAAAAGTATTCGCAAAAGCTGAACACAAAAACTGGATCTTGTTTTTTGATGAAGCCGATTCGCTATTTGGCAAAAGAACATCAATTTCTGATGCGCACGATAAATATGCAAATCAAGAGATTGCATACCTGTTACAGCGACTTGAAGATTACAACGGTTTGGTAATTTTAAGCTCCAACATGCGCAACAACGTGGATGAAGCATTCGGTAGGCGGTTACAGTCTATTATCTATTTTCCTGTGCCCAAAAGTAACGAACGATCTATATTATGGCGCCAAACATTTAGTAATAAAGTACAGCTTGAAGAGGACTTGGATATTGATAGCATTGCAGAAAAATATGAACTCGCTGGTGGTTCGATAATAAATGTTGTTCAATACGCTTCTTTAATGGCACTTCACCGCAAAGAAAATATCATTAGGGAAAAAGACCTTTTAGAAGGTATAAAAAAAGAATTCAGAAAAGAGGGAAAAACTATTTAGATCGAGGTCCAAAATATTAGGCTATGAAAGATGTTGCCGTATCAGAGTCTGTTGTAACACCAATGGCAGCAGCTCATCAAGACGAGATGCTACAGCAAAGTGAAGTTGCTGCTGATAAAACCGGTGCCGACATTTTTTTTCAAGCAAAACTGACGGTAGGATCGCCTAATGATCCTTTGGAAGATGAAGCCGACGCAATGGCAGATCAGGTAATGCGTATGCCCAAAAGTTCATTCATTCAGCGAAAATGCAGCCATTGCGAAGAAGAAGAGAAAGCACAGCGAAAACCTTTAGTTGCTGGAATAACTACAGGTATCCAGGCAAAAGCTGAAAATAGTTCAACAGTAAGCAATCAGGTTTCAGATGCCATAGAATCTTCGCGCGGTGCCGGAAGTAAAATGGATACGGAAACAAATAGCTTTATGAGCAGCCGTTTCGGAAGTGATTTTAGCGATGTTAACATTCATACAGACAATCAGTCGGTACAATTAAGCAACAACCTTAGCGCTAGAGCCTTTACCGTTGGAAACGATATTTATTTTAATCAGGGAGAATATCAGCCACAGTCCGACAAGGGAAAACATTTGCTTGCTCATGAGTTGACTCATACCCTACAACAAGGGAAAGATTCATCTATAAAAAGTAAAAGATTGGTTCAAAGAACTAMCGTTGGAGCAATATTAGATGAATTCTTTTCCCCATTCTCTAGTGCTACGCAATGGGATATGCCCGAAGGTGATAACTACACTACAATAGTTAGAGGCTGGCAACCTGTAATTGATGGACTTAATTCAATAAAAGCAAATATTTCATCGGATTGTGCAGCGTGGGCAGCCAGCCATCGAACAGACTCTTCATGGCACGCCGGAATGACCAAGCCTCCTGTAACAGATCCTAATGCTTATCCACTTTGGGTTTCAAGCCCTCCAGGTACAGATCCCGAGACGTGTAGAAATGCCTTTATACTTTATCAAAGCTCAAGACTAGTGGGGCCTAGTGTACAATCCATGGATTTATATACATGTTCAATTGGTTCTTTCGGCCTGTATGTAACTGTAGATTCCATTAACTGCAGATCTCACACTGCTACAATAAGGGTTTGGATGTACAATACAATGGATCAATCATCATTTGGAAGATTTGCAAGCTATTTTCCGCTAAGTGGCATGGAGCCCCAATATATGTGGTGGAACTGGGACGAAGAAATTAGCTGGACTGGGGCTGGAGTAACTACAGCTCCAGAGAGCGGTAGCAGTGACTGGTAATAATAAACTATGAAGGGTACAGGCAAATCGCACAACACTGCAAATCAACACACAAAAGATGCTGATACTCCCAAACCTGCATCATTTCAAAATGAAGACAGTAAAAGTAATTCAACTGATCAGCTGATTTACCGCAACCAGCCAAAACTAAAAGCAGAAGTTAACGAGCAAATTGAGGCATCAAGGGGTACCGGAATGCAAATGGATAAAGAGACACAAAGCTTTATGGAAAGCCGGTTTGGAACCGGCTTTTCTGACGTTAATATCCATAGTGGACCTGATGCCAGTCAACTT
>NZ_JBFTNT010000186.1:0-8527 GCF_056397585.1 Pedobacter sp. 05L430
CTTGCTGGTAATTACTTTCCAACAGCATTAAAAATTCATATACCCTTTTTTGATGGATATCCTGGGTGGTGAATTCATGTTCTTTTACCTGGATCAGTTTAAGCAAAAAAACTTTGAGCAATGCCCTTACCATAATAATATTATTGCTGGTATATTCTTTATCCAGTAATTGGAATATTCCCGAAAGTTCAGTGGCTGATGTTTCATTTAGCCTGAGGCAGGAAAATTCACCCTGTACATTAAATATTTTGAAAAGATCAAGAAGAAATTCTTTATCTTCTTCTTCCAGCATACTTCTTTTAAAAGAAATCAGCTCGCCATTTTTTCCCGCTTTATTCAATTGATGAACCCTATATGGGGGGATCAGATAAATCCAGTCAGCCTTTGCCTCCAGTTCTGTGTCTTTTAGTGCGTGTAGGGCTTCTTCATTTTTTAGCCAGACAATCTCAAAAAAATCCTTCCGTCCGGGGTCATTAAGATAACTCGGAGGGCAATTACCCAAATTCCGTATATAAATTAACGATTTTTCAAGTCCCGGTTGCAGTGCTGCATTTATCATGGCATAAAGATAAGGACTATGAGTTTGTTGTATTGGACGATTGGGAAATTATGGTGGACTATTCGGAAACCCTTCTTTTTTTGTGGCTTATTTATGACTTTTTGACCCTTTATTTTCCTGATTGTCCCACATAATGCGCTGATTGTGTAAGGCTAAACCGATTAGCCCTCATTACTTTTACGGAGGATTAAACAATAAGAAAAATGGAGATTGAAAACATAAGTGAGAAGCAGATTGCTAATGATATCCGTGCCAGTCTGGAGATGATTTTAGTTGAAAATACCTGGTTGTTAAAACAAATGGATTTCAACGAAGTGGCCACTCTGGTTAATTATGTTGGGTCTGCTAATCATATTTTTATTATTGCAGCCGGGCGTTCTGGTTTTGCGATGCGGTCGGCTGCAATGCGATTTATGCACCTGGGGCTTAAAGTTTACTTTGTGGGCGAAACCATTACGCCTGCCATACTAAAAGGAGATCTATTAATTGCGGCCTCCGGATCCGGAACAACTAGTACAATTGTAAGGGCGGCACAGAAGGCAAAGGAAGTTGAAGCCATTGTTGTCGCGATCTCAACTCAAGAGCACTCGCTACTTTCTGGTCTTGCAGATCAATTAATTTTGATACCTGCAGCAGGAAAGCAAGATCTTGAGAGCAGTCGCTCTAGGCAATATGCAGGAAGTTTGTTTGAGCAATTCTTGCTGTTATTAATGGATTCAGTATTTCAGTCATTGTGGAAATTTAATGGTATACCAGCCGCAGAGCTATGGAAAAGGCATGCAAATCTTGAATAAATACAATCAATCAATTATATATTATCATTATGGCAAAATTACAAGTAGCAATAGATTTATTAACCACAAAAGAGGCATTGGCATTGGCAGCTAAAGTAGCACCCTATGTAGATATTATTGAACTGGGGACACCTCTGATTAAGAACATGGGGTCGGCAGTTATTACAGCGATGAAAAACGCGCATCCTGATAAATTGGTTTTTGCAGACCTTAAAACTGCAGATGCAGGTGAGTTGGAAGCTGATGTCGCCTTTACTGCTGGTGCAGACTTAGTTACAGTAATGGGAGCAGCGGGAGATGCTACAATCATTGGCGCTGTTAAAGCAGCAAAAGCCCATGGCAAAGGGGTTGTTGTAGACACGATTGGTTATCCGGATCGGGTGAGACGCGCTCAGGAAGTAAGTAAACTGGGAGTGGAATTTGTAGAGCTTCACGCTGGTTTAGACGAACAGTGGACAGATGGTTATTCAATTCAGGTATTGATAGACGAAGCTGCAAGAGTTGGAGTTCCTGTTTCTGTAGCGGGTGGTGTAAACATCAGTAATGTGGTCGCTGTTGTCGAAGCGGGAGCAAAAGTGATAGTTGCAGGTGCAGCAATTTATGGAGCCGAAGATCCGGCAGCAGCTGCGAAGGAATTGCGTGAGGCAATTGATGCGGTATAGCGCCATTTGAGTTTGCTATTTAAGAATGTAGACGATTTTGAAAATGAATTAAGAAGGTCTTTTAATCGCAATTGAAAGACCTTCTTAATTCATTTTCAATTTATAATTTTCTATATTGTTAATCATTAACAAAAAGCCCAATATGATATTAGAAGTTGCTGCCCTGTATATTAAGGAAGGACGAAATGATCAATTTGAATCAGATTTTATAGAAGCGGGTCAATATATAAGTTCAATAACCGGATACATCAGACATAGTTTGCAGAAATGTATTGAACAAGACAACAAATACTTATTACTTGTTGAATGGGAAAATCTCGAAGACCATACAATTGGATTCAGACAATCTGAAGTATATAACAATTGGAAAGAGGCTTTACATCATTATTACGATCCATTTCCAATAGTAGAACACTTTCATGTTGTGGTTACCAATCCGTTACCAGCACATTAAAGGCGTAAAATATGTTATTAAATCAAAAGAAAAGGAAATTACAAGCTTTCGGAATAATTGCATTTATACTAGTGCCTTTGCTGGGGTGGGTATTTCCTTCGAAAGCAAAACCTAATCCGCCGGTTAACAGGCCAAATATAATTTATATACTTACTGATGATATGGGGTATAGCGATGTGAGTAGTTTTGGGGGTAATTTTGTACCTACACCCAATATTGACAGGATTGCTGCTAACGGCAGGAAATTTACTCATTTTTACAGTGCTGCGCCAATCTGTTCCCCATCAAGGGCGGGTTTTATAACAGGTAACTATCCAGCAAGATGGAATTTTTCGACTTACTTAGATAATCGCAAACATAACCGTAATGCGCAGCAAGCAGATTTTCTTGACCCTGAAGCACCCACTATTGCTAAAATTTTTAAAAGCGCCGGATATGCTACAGGACATTTCGGAAAATGGCATTTGGGTGGAGGCCGTGATGTTACCAATGCGCCTGGATTTGAGAAATATGGGTTTGATGAGCATGCTAGTACCTACGAAAGTCCTGATCCCGATCCTTTAATTACTGCTACAAACTGGATCTGGTCTGAAAAAGATAGTATAAAACGATGGGACCGTACTAAATACTTTGTAGATAAAACATTGGAATTTATGCAGAAACATAAAGGACAACCTTGTTTTATTAATTTATGGCCTGATGATGTACATACTCCATGGGTACCTCGAAAAGAAACAGAATATACAGGCCAATATCCGATGAATCCGGAAGAAGAGGCTGCATTTAAATTGGTATTAAAAGAATACGATATCCAGATTGGCAGGCTGCTGGATGGGTTGAAAAAGCTTGGGCTAGATAAAAACACCATTGTTATTTTTACCAGCGATAATGGGCCGCTGCCAAGCTTTAGAGGCACTCGGGCTGCCGGATTACGCGGTACTAAACTTTCTTTGTATGAGGGGGGCACCCGCATGCCATTTATGATCAGTTGGCCGGGCCACATAACACCCGGTACAACCGACGAGACCTCGGTATTAAGCGCACTTGATTTGTTACCTTCATTAGCTAAAATAGCAGGGGTAAAACTACCTAGCAGCTATCGCGGCGACGGTAAAGACCGTAGTACAGCGTTGCTGGGAAAGCCATCTCCCAGAAATATGGATATGTATTGGGAATATGGCCGTAATGATATCGCATTTAAATTTCCCAAAGGTCGCGATAAAAGTCCTAATCTGGCTATACGGTCAGGGCAGTGGAAGCTTTTGATGAACAGCGATGGTAGCAATGCACAACTGTATAACATTCAAAAAGATCAAAATGAATCCAAAGACCTGGCCGCAGATAACCCAAAAATTGTTCAGGGATTGAAAACCAAATTGGATAAATGGTGGACATCACTTCCTAAACTAAAATAATTATTTTATCTATTCTGAAAGTTTTTTTACTTCTTCCAGGCCCTTGGTAAAGCCGTTATTCATAACCTCCTCCCATTCTTCGCCTACCTGCACAGAAGCTTTAAGTTTAGTAATACCATTGTCTTCAGAAAGATGGTATTCTTCCAGGGAGCCTGCCCAGCTTTTCACCCTTTCGCTGGTGGTATCTTCTTTGCCATCTATTACTTCACCTAAATGCTCAAACACGATGTGATAAGGCTCATTTTTTATTTTAATGGTACTAACCATACCATTACCTTTTCCATCCAGGAAGAGTGTTTTACCACCAACCTTCCAATCACTTTCTACTTTGGAACCACCACCAGGATTAAAGGCGTCTGTCCATTGTGAATAAGTTGGCTCATTCCAAAGCGTGCTCCAAACTTTTTGGGCCGGTGCTTTGATCTCTTTTGTGAACTGTAATGTTTTCATAGTAATATTTTTTTAGGGTTAATATATTGTTTAACAAAACTATAGAAAAAAGTAAGCGCGTATGAGGTATTGATGCGACAATTTAAGGGCTTAATTACGACTTGTTTTATCTCTTATAAACAGCTTCATTTTTATATGGTTTGGATAGGGCAGATTTTTTCAACATAAAAAAGAGCAGCCATGAAATGGCTGCTCTGGGAACAAGGGGAATTGAGGGTTAATAAACTTTTTTCTGAGCATTAAACTCTGTCCAGGTTTTTAACCAGGTAGTACCAGCAGCTGTTCCGGCTGCAATTGCACCACGGGTTCCTACCGGAGAAGTTGCCTGAGGGATCAATACATCAGGGCTATAGCTATAAGTTGTATAATTTGCTGCTGTAGGGCCTGCGTAGAAAGAAGTAGGGAGTGCAGAACCTAATTTTAGATAAGCATTTGCAGAAGCACCAGTATTGTCAGGAGTTACAGAACCACCTGCTGCGGCAAAAGCATGCAGGATGTTATTGGTATAAGTACCTGAAGCACCACCTTCATAGATAACACCTGCAGGGAAACCAGCGATCACAGAATTCTGAATGTCAAGACCTGAATTTCTTCTCCAGCGATTACCCAACTTTAATGCAGTGTTATTTGCATTTGTTCCAAGTATGGTGAAGTTTTTTAAAGTAGGTTTTGTTCTTGGAGTTGCAGCACTTCCTGTTTTGTCATTGTCAGACTCAATACCATTTGCATCAGAACTTCCAGATGAAGTACTGTGAGTAGAATTGATTGCTTTTAACCCAACTGCATACTGGATAGAACCAGTATATCCAAAATCGAAATCGAAATCATCATCATCGCCACCAGCAGCTACAAGGTAAGTTGCATTTACAGTTCCACCGAAGAATTCAAAACTGTCATCAGCTGAGTAGGTTACCTGGATGTGATCTAAAGTAGTACCAGAACCAACACCACCTAAGGTTAAACCATTGATTTCATTGTCAGCAAAAAGTTTAAATCCAGGATATTCAATCCTTACATACTTTAATGTTCCTGAATTGTCGGCAGTTGTTGATCCACCATAACTAACATCAACGCCAGCAGGAGGAGTAGGTAATCCTTCGATTACAGTAGTGGTTGGTTTATTAGTTTGTGCACTACCTAATAAAATGATACCACCAAAATCTGCTGCAACACGACTACCTGGAGCTGCCGGAGAGGTAAATACAATTGGCAAAGCCTCAGTACCTACAGCATCAATTTTAGCACCTTTAACTACTACTAGAACACCGTGGATTGGTTTGGTAACAGTTTCCGGTAATCCTGTATCAGGATTGGTTTGAGTACCGGTGTAGTTTTTGTCTACTCCTGAGGAAAGAATTGTTCCTGCAGGAATTTTTAAAGTTTTACCAGAAGGTACATAACTAACTCCATCAATTAACCAAACTTTGCTGCTGGTTAGATTAATGATGTTGTCTGTTGCATTTCCGTCAAAGTTGTCCTGGATCACACCATCTGTGTTTACCGGAATACTTTGAGTTGGATTCGAAAATCCTGCTGATAAAGAACGATTGAAGTTACCGCTTCCGTCGTTGTTTTGATCTTTTTTACAGCTTGATACTGTAAGAGCGGCGGCGGCTACCATAGCTACCAGGCCTGCGTTTTTCAAATGTTTTACCATTTTTTTTGATTTTAATTTTTAGTACTGCTAAGTTAAGGGATGTAGTGTTAAATTAATATTATTTATTTATTTTAATAATTTAATATTCAAATTGTTATGTTATTTATATTAAGTATTTATTTATATAAAGATAGGCCGATTTAATTCATAAATAATGCGTTTACCTGCACTTGGTAGGGTTTGCCGTCAGTACCCACCATATTCGCACCTGATGCTTCTACAGTCTGCTCATTGATATATAAGGTGATGATATTGTAAAAGATTCCATTATTATAATCGTTAATATCAACAACCCCAGCAAAACCTTCATGTAAAGGTTGTTTTGTTGTGGAATCGATAATATAGAATATGAGGTAGCCGTCGCCAGTTACAGGAGTAAAGGTTTTGTAGTTAGTGTATCCTCCGAAGTTAGAGCTAACGTTTTCAATGGTATCCAGATCAGCAAAATCTCCAAGATTATTGTCAAACATTTTTATAATGATATCTACGTTTTTCGGTAAACATTTTTGCGCGAGATTGGCAATTTTAATTTTCATAAAACCTTCTTCGGGTTTCGGCTCATTTTCCTGGGTATTTTCAACTAATGCTGGCTTTGCCTCAGACGAAGGTTGAAACAGTACTAAATTCTTGATGCCGTTCTCTTCAACAGTAATAATTGTATCAGTTAATACCTTGCCTTTGTCGTCTTTAAAACTCAATTTGCCTTTTCCAATGGGAACTTTGATATTTTTAGTGAGATCAAGTCCCACCGAAATTGTGGTTCCGTTATAATCGATGATCAATGGATTAACCAATGTTTGATTTCCAAAATTTATTTTTCCAAATCGCTGAGCTGTTAGTGCAATTTCCTTCTTGCATGCAAGTAGGAAACAACCTAGTGACAGTGTTAAAAGGATTATTTTTTTATAGAATGACATGCCTTTAAAAGTTATAAGTAAAAGATAAGTTGTAGCTGCGGCCGTACTTAACCCGGTAGCGTAATAAGTCTCCTAATTCAGGTTCGTACCTGTCTGTTCCCTTTAGTTTTTTGAAAGGCTCTAATGAATCGGAGGTTTCTGACCAGGAGTTCGCGTTGGTATAATACTCGTCTGCTGCGTTGAGTATATTGCTGATGTTCAGTTTGATCTCCGCCTTTTGTTTAAGAATTCTTCCACTCAGCTGCAGGTCCAATAGACTTCTAGGCCGTTGAAATTCCGTAGCAGAAGGAGTGGATACGATATAAGAACGAAAACCGGACCTGTTGAAAGAAACATTTGTCCCGAAATACTTGGACTGATAAGCGAGTCCCGCATTGATAATGTATGGAGATTGACCAATTAATGGTCGCTTTAATGATTGTATTACATCAATATACCGAGGTGCGTCTTTTGGTTTATCCGGATTAAAATCAGGATTTTCCATCTTTTGAAATGTTTTTATTTCGCTCCAAATTACCGCAGCGTTTCCATACAAGCTAAAATTTTTCAATTCTTCGGCAATGATACCCAGAGATTTGCGCCATTCCATTTCAAATCCATAATTTATTGCAGAATGCTGATTTTTATAGGTCAAAGTAGTTTGAGTTGCATGAGGTGTTTCATTCACCAGCTCCACGGGCTTGTCTAGTTTTTTGTGAAATGCCGATATGGAGATAATTTCATCGGGATTAGGATAGAACTCATAACGAAGGTCAATATTTTGTACGCGGGTGCTTTTAATATTGCCTCCAATAATAAATGCCTGTAATAGAGGATCAGGAAAACCATAAACCTGGGTTTCTCTAAAATCCGGACGTATGATCGTTTGGCTATATGCACCTCTAAAGTTCATTTTTGAAGTCAGACTGTAAATCGCATTCGCAGAGGGAAGAAAATACCAGTTTTTTTCACCTGTTTGTTCTGGTACCGTGCCTTGATATATTTTGTCTGGAAATTTTTGTTCTTCCTGCTCTCTTTTTCTTATCTCGGCTTCCTGTTTATTCTGTAGATTGAAGTTTTCAGCACGAACTCCATATACCAGGCGCAACTTTTTGGTAAGAAGCTGATCCAGCATTAAATAACCTGCGTGATATTTTGAATTTGCCTTGCTGATGTCTCCATTCCCAATATCAAGCCAGTAATAGGCTTGATTTAACCCATAGCCTACACGCTCTGGAGTTAAAAGGTCTTCATATTTATCTATATAATCAGGGGCACCTACCGGCTCAGCATTTCTACTCTTACCGTATATTTTTGCAATAGTTACATCCTGATTTCTTTCTTTGTACCAGCCGGTATATCCTGTTTTTAACAAACTCTTCTCGTTCAAAAAATTAAATGGCTGGCTTAAATTCAAAGACCAGTTTAAATCATCCTGATTCACTGCACTCCATAAACGATAGTCACCAGAGTAATTGTCTTTCAAATCGTCCACCGCCATTACATTGGGTTGTTGATAAAACTTTCCAAGCGTGTTTTTCATTTGGAGATATTTAAAACTCCTGAGGTCTTTGTGTGCCTGATTTAAATGGGTGTAAGCTCCACTCCAGCTTAATTTAAATCCATTGCTACCTATAAGG
>NZ_JBFTNT010000187.1:0-8448 GCF_056397585.1 Pedobacter sp. 05L430
ATTGATTTGCCATAAAAATACAATAGTTGATTTTATTAATTCAACCTTAATCTCTGCTTTTGCTTTAGCAGCTGGGTTTCCAGTTTTTTATAGACAACCTGCTGAACATCTACCTGGTCATCTATGGCTATAACAGCTGCAGTTGCTGCCGATTCACCAAGGATCATAAAAACAGGTTCCATTCTAACGGAACCATAAGCAATATGGGAGCTGGAAACACAAACCGGCACCAGCAAATTGCCACATTCTCCTTTTTTAGGAACTATTGATCCATAAGAGATGCTATAAGGTTTAGGGGCATGCACACCTATATCGCCCTCATTCTGCACAAATCCCTTATCGGTTACATATCGTTGTGTATTATGCGAATCTAAAGCATAAGAACCCATCCCAATAGGTTGAGGCACTTCCTTCCGTCCTAAAGTTTCGTTTTCTGTAAGTACCTGATCACTTATCATCCTTCTGGCCTCTCTTACATAAATTTGGTGGGGCCAGTTTCCATTATCTTTAAATTCGTCTTTAGATAAACCCCATGTTTGCAGTCTTTTTTGCAGATCAGCCGGAACACGTGGGTCTGTGATCATGAAATACATTAATCCTTTCTGATAATCTTCATGCTGTTTAATGATCTGCTTTCGCTTTTCGTATGAAGCCTCCGGATAATCGTAGTTCATGCCAATATAATCGGTACTGAACGGACCATGATTATTGGTATCCGTTTTATGATTGGGTATGTCATCAAATTTATCAAACAACTCTTTCCATCCACTCTGAAACACCCTAGCCAGCAATTCGTAATTTGCTGGGTTGTAATTATCAGGTTTTGGAAATGTAATTCTGTTCTCTGCCTTATTGGTGAGACACATTCTAAAGCAATATGCCTGCAACTTGTTATCGCCCTCTCCTTTTATCCCCGGATCCTGGTCGGATATGCCTACCAGTAGACCGCTGCTTTTATCGCCGGTAACTTTATATGGATCTATATTTGTTTTAAAATGATGGCCATGCTGAAACACTTCTGTTTGCACGCCATTCCAGGTTTCTCCGTATACACTGTTTGCTTCACGGCCTATGTGGTAGCTAACCTTTGCCGCAGCCATCAAATCTCCCTCATAGGTGGCATCAATAAACATTTTACCACTAAATTGCTTACCACTTAATGTAGTGATTGATGTAATTTTACCATCCTTCATCTCTACACCATCTTTACGGTTTAACCATTCATTGCGGTAAACTTTAATATTACTTTCTTTGATAAAATCTTCCATTATTTTTTCGGCAACGTGTGGTTCAAATATCCACATTGTGCGGTCTTTACCATCAATAGCAGGTGTTCCTTGCCCCTTGTTCCCATATTCTTCCTTTTTTTGCCATTTCCATGCAGTATCTTGCTGATAATGTAAATAAACCCGATGATAAAAATCTCGGGATAAGCCTCCTATCACCTCTTTATTTCCGGTATCTGTRAAACCCAATCCACTGGATGACAAGCCTCCGAGATGAATATCGGGAGAAACAACAATAACAGTTTTACCCAATTTTATAGCAGTTACTGCTGCTGTTACCGCTGCTGAGGTGCCACCGTAAATTATAAGATCTGCTTCATATGGTTTTTTATCTGCAGCCTGCAGACCAAAATTGGAAAATATAATAAAAATGGAAGTAAGTATCGTTTTATATAACATTTTATTAGTAATAGGGTTAAACATGTATTTGGTTAGAACAGCAAAATATACATTTTATATCAAACTTTTGGCTGTGGGGCTTTAACAGGGCGTTGATAGGGCTTTGCTAGGGCCTTGATAGGGCAAAAAGCCCTGGGAATGCCTTAGCAAAGCCCTAACAACACCTCAGTAAAACTACGATAACGACTGGTTTACTAATTAAAACCTTACACCAAGGCTTGCGGAAAAGGTAAGCATTCGGGTATCCAGGTTATCGCCTTGGTCTGATACAGTGCGATTAAAAACCGGCAGCAGGGTATAACTGATCCTAAAATCACCATAGAGATTTATTCTAAATGGTTTATTGTMGCCCACCTTAATACCCGCAAGCAAGCTGTTGTTAAAATGATTTACATATTTTAAAGGCAGCGTTTCGTTTCGGCCCCTGCCGCCATCGCCGTCTACCCCATCTTCATATCTTAATTTTGTTTTCGAATTAACAGCAATACCCGGTGCCATGCCGGCATAAGCCGATAAGAAGAGTCTGTATGCACTTGGTTTAAAATTGTAACTGATCAGGATTGGGAGTTCTACATAATCAATATTGAAATTATAGTTATTATAGGCCTGCTGCTCCTGTCCGTCATCGTCAACAATAATTACATAATTATTCTTTTCTCTGTAAACCATCCCTCTGGAATTAAAGAGCAACTCGGCACCCAGTGTAATTCGTTCTGTTAATCGCCCATCGGCAGTTAATCCAACAAGTGCAGATGCACGGAAATAGCGGTTAAAATAACTGAGGTCAGTTCTTTTTGAGTTGGCTGTGGGCGTTACGTTGCGTGTAAAAAGAGAGCCGTTAATGCCTGTTTTAATCCCAAACCTTACCTTTTTCTCAAAATCAGGCTGTTCCTGGGCCTGAACATACAGCCCATAGAAGAGCAGTATGAAAAAACATAAATTAGATTTCATAGCGTGTTTTATTTGTGTGTACTCTAATTTATGAAATATAATCCGTTACTATCGTAACATTTTGAGCGAGAAAGCTTTACTATTCCATCTCCTGAAGTTCTTCAGGACGGATTTTGCGTTCCGGACGGTAGCCAATCAAAGCAAGGTTGATTTCGTCCTGTTTGTTGGGATTAATTAAACGCGAACAGTATGAATCGCCGTTTTCATAGCAGAAACTGATTACTACACGTTCCTTAGGATGATCGATCTCTGGCAATGTTCCTAAAACCTCATACAAATTGTTAAGTGCATGGCTAACATCATCCGTTTCAGGTAAAACAAATAAAATCTCATCTCTTTTAGCATCAAAATAGCTAATTGAGCGCCAGTTGCGGCCAAGATAATGTGCTTTTAGGTTTACTAAAAGTTCTGATTTATAAGGATGGTCCATTTAATAGTTTGCTTGCTTCCGCTAATATAGCAGTTTTGGCTTAATAATAGTTGGGGCTGGCATACTTTCTATATACCAGCCTTAATAAGATCTGCTACCTTACACGAAATTGATTTCCGTTTTTTAAGCTGCTAACTGTATCAGCCAATTTATCAATCTCTGCACAAGTGTTATAGAATGCCAAAGATGGTCGCACCGTTGCTTCCAATCCAAACCTTCTCAGTATGGGCTGAGCACAATGATGGCCGGATCTTACGGCAATACCTTCTTTGCTTAATGCCTCGCCAACTTCAGTAGTTGTAAATCCATCTAATACAAATGAAAGCACACTCGTTTTATTAGCTGCCGTTCCAATTAAGCGCAATCCTGGAATTTGCTGTAACTGCTTTGTTGCGTAGCCTAACAAAAAATGCTCATAGTTGTAAATGTTGTCAATCCCAATCTTTTGAACATAGTCTATTGCCGCGCCTAAACCAACTGCATCCGCAATGTTACCTGTTCCTGCCTCAAAAAGTGATGGCGCGGGATTAAACTGGGTATGTTCAAACGTTACATCTTTAATCATATTGCCACCACCCTGATAAGGCTGTGCACTGTTTAACAACTCCTCTTTACCATATAATACACCAATACCTGTAGGCCCAAAAATTTTATGCMCAGAAAACACAAACCAATCTGCATTAAGTGATTGTACATCCGTACGAATGTGTGAAACAGACTGTGCACCATCGACAAGCACTTTTGCTCCCGCAGCATGAGCCATATCTACAATTGTTTTTGCCGGGGTTACCGTTCCTAATGCATTAGATACCAAGGTGAAAGAAACCAGCTTTGTTCTTGGATTCAGCAATTTTGCATATTCATCAAGAATAACTTGTCCATCATCATCAACCGGGATCACTCTTAATTTTAAGTTCTTCTTTTTGGCCAATAACTGCCAGGGAACTATATTGGCATGATGTTCCAAATGGCTGATGATGATTTCGTCTCCTTCCTGAAGATATTGGGCACCCCAGCTATCTGCAACCAGGTTTATAGCCTCGGTTGTTCCGCGTACAAATACCACTTCATTTGCTGATCTGGCATTTATAAAGTGCTGTGTCTTCTGTCTTGCTGCTTCATAAGCATCGGTAGAACGGGCAGCTAATTCATGGGCAGCACGATGTATGTTGGAATTTTCATGTGTATAAAAATAGCTTAACCTTTCTATTACCTGTCGCGGTTTTTGGGTGGTTGCAGCGTTATCCAGCCAAACCAGGGGTTTTCCGTTTACATACTCTGAAAGGATTGGGAAATCGTTACGAACAATGTTTACGTTAAATGCAGGGTAAGATTGGCCAGTTATTTCGCGGTAGTCTCCTTTGGCAAGCTTTTCTGCAGAAGAGAAGTAATATGAATGTTCTCCCAAAACTGCCGAAGGTGTAAATGGCAATTGAGAAGAAGGACTGTAAACATTAACTGCAGCCAGGGCTTTGCTCAATTCTTTCTCAAAGGGTCTGTCGTTTTCAAACGGCAGGGCATTCACTGATTTGGTGCCGGGTGAGATACCCCCACTTCCATGTGTGGAGGCAGGCACATGCCCCAGCCCCAGATTATTTGCATCCGGCAAACTTGTTTGCGGATCCAGAAGATCGACAGAATTTCCCTGATTAATTGCCAAAGGTGAAGATTGAGTTTTATCCAATGTTCCGGGAGCCGAGAAAAAAAGTTCATTTGCCAGTTTCTCTAAGAGATGTACATCTGGCAGTCCATTCGGACCATTAATTGTACCACTCATAACCTAGTATTTATATTCATGATATTTATTAATTTCAACATCGTCGAGTACAGCAATAGCATCATCTACCAAAACTGCCAGCGAACAGTAAAGAGATACCAGATAAGAAGCAATTGCTTTTTCATTGATCCCCATAAAGCGAACTGATAAACCAGGAGATTGCTCACCGGGAAGATCGGGCTGATATAAACCCACTACACCCTGACGGCTCTCTCCTGTTCTGATGAGCAATATTTTACTTTTATTATTTTCTATAGGCACTTTATCGGAAGGGATTAAAGGAATTCCTCTCCAGGTGATGAACTGAGAACCAAACAAAGATACCGTTGGTGGTGGTACGCCTCTGCGTGTACACTCCCTGCCAAAGGCAGCTACCGCTAGTGGATGAAGGAGGAAGAATCCGGGTTCTTTCCATACTTTAGTGATCAACTCATCCAGATCATCTGGTGTGGGTGCTCCTGAACGTGTAGAAATACGCTGAGAAGGTACAATACTGTGCAACAAACCGTATTCTTTATTATTGATCAGTTCGCTTTCCTGACGTTCTTTAATGGCTTCAATAGTAAGGCGCAATTGCTCACTGATCTGGTTGTAAGGTTTGCTATACAAATCGGAAACCCTGGTATGTACATCAAGCACGGTATTTACTGCACTAAGCAGATACTCACGTGGCTGTGCTACATAATCTACAAATGTGTTAGGCAATACACGTTCGTCTCTGTTAGAGCAATCTACATCCACTGATTCTCCTTCTTTTACTTTGTTCACTCTGTAAATCCCTGACTCTACGGGCGTCCAGCTTAAAAGATGAGGCAACCATCTTGGAGTAATAAATGATGCCTGCGGCACGGTACGGGTTGCAATAGCCAGCGGCCTTGCGGCAACATCACCTAATGCGGTTTGTGTTGGATTTAATTTTTCTGCCATGATTTGTTTAATTAATTATGTATAAATAGATCTATTACTTTAAATAATCCTTCCCTAAATATATAATTTATATATTAATTCTACGGAATTAGTAGACTATTTAATAAAATAGTTATACCTTAGTCAAATCATACACAATTTCTAATCGAAATTTGTTAGCTCGTCTGAGTTTTGTTTAAAATTTAAAGCCAGGTCGGATGACCTGGCTTTTTAAATTATAATTGGTTTAAGTGTGTTTTTATTTTACAAGGATCACATCATCGAAGTAGAAACTTTCATCTTGTTTTTCAGGGCCTTCTATCCAGAAGCCTAATTGTTTCATCGGACCTTTTTTCCAAAGTTCAAGTGTTGTCATCGGGATTTTAAAGTAAGTCCATACATTAGCAGGTACTATTATTGGAACGCTTCTATCTGAATTTCCATACCCCCCTGCCCTTGCATCGCCTGTTACATAAAGCGTATAGTCGGCCGAAGCTCCCTTAACCCAGAACGACAAATAATTATACTCTGGCATACTGGCTACACCATTCCAGTTTGCAAAACCATCTGCACTCCAGTTTCCTTTGTTATATCCTGCTTTAAAGGATTTGGTTCCACTTTTGGCAAAATCGGTTGATATTGAAGCGGGGCCCCATGATCCGTTTTCGAAACCATTACCATAATCATCTGTAAAGATCTTATAGGCTTTATCCAGATTCACAAATACCTGATTTGTGGTAATTGGCCCGGTAGAGTTGGTAAGTATTAGTTTTGCGCTGTTTACCGTAGTTGCAGGCATTTTAATTACCAGTTCTTTTTTGGATTGAGATACGATACTGGCCTCGGCCGCTGCGCCATCCAGCGTTATGCTGGTTACATCCTCAAGGTTGTTTCCAACCAGGGTAATTTCTGTGCCTTCAATAAAATTATAGTTAGAGGCTGTATTTACCAAAGGCAAAGCAACAACATTAAATGGCACTTTTAGCTGAACTCCAAGTCTGTTTGTTAAAATGATGTTTTGGGCACCACCATTTGCAGTATCAGGCACTCTAAATATCAATGCATTATCTGTATTTAGCGTCGGGTTAAATGAAGCAGGTACATTCCCTTTTTCAAAAACAATACTGGTCATATCGCCCAGGCCGCTTCCGGTTAAGGTGAGTACAGTATTTCCGCTTGCCCTTTCCGGATCAAGCTTATTGGCCACCGGACTATTGGACGCTTTGCTGCTCGACTGCTCTTCTTTTGTGCAGCCTGTTATGGTTAATGCTCCTGCCATACATGCCAGCAGGAATATCTTTAGATTTTTAATAGTTTTCATATCTATTTATAATAAGCTACTGCAGGTTCAAGCAGTAAAGGATTAATAACTGTTTCTGGTTGTGGTACCGGAAGGTACAACTGCTTTGCCGAAGTAAGTGTGGCCTTAAAGCTGGTTAACTGGCCGTTACCACCTAATGTACCACGCTCCTGTGCGGCTATCATCTGCTGTGCCTTAGCAAATCCTTGTCTTTGGATGTCAAACCAGTAGTCGCCTTCAAATGCGAACTCTACTTTACGCTCGTGTAAGATATCATCAAGCGTGATGTTGGTTAAACTTACCAGACCAGCACGGTTATGTACTTCGTTAAAGGCACTTAAAGCGGTAGCATCGCTGGTAGATCCTCCTCCGGCCATTACTGCCTCTGCATAAATCAGCAATACGTCAGCATAGCGAAGAATATAAGTAGAAATGCTGTTATGACTGTCGGAAGTTACTACTTCAGCGCTTCTGTTTGGTCCTACAACATATTTCTGAATATTGGAGCGGGTGCCTGTTTGAATTTTAAAATCGCTTGTTATCCCTGTAGTATCATAAGTAAATCCGTTAGGGAAATTGTCGTTGATCCAATCGGCTTTATGAAAGCCCTGCTGCATTACCGACCATCCTTTTCTACGGTCGCCGGTAGCATAACCTGTTGAAGCATTTAACATGTCGAACGACGGAACCACTGCTGAATAACCATTTCCTCCTGTTGGTTTTGGTTTTAACAAAGGTTGCGGACCTACGTAAAGCATGTACCTGTTTCCTCCGTTCCATCCCATAGCAGCTAACCATCTTAATGAAAACAACATTTCTTTGTTGTTTTTGTTGGCGATGTCTGAGGAGGTAAACATGCCCTGAAAATCAGGATTCAGGCCTATTCTTTTGGTTGATGTTGCATAGTCTATAACCTCTTTGGCTTTTAACCTTGCGTTTTCATAGTCCTTTAAGTAAAGGTAGATTTTGGCCATCATCCCTTTTGCTGAATATTTATTAACCCGACCATCCTGAGTTGCTATTTCGGGCAGGTTTTCTTCTGCAAACTTAAGGTCCTCAAGTGCAAACTTTAATACATCTTTTTGCAGGTATCTTGGTGTTGCAGGCGCCCCGGCTTTGGTTAGATCTACCGGGTTTTCTACTATTGGCGCATCACCAAAAGCACGGCCGATATAGAAGTACGCAAACCCACGGATAAACTTGGCTTCGGCTATACCTACATCCAGGTAGGAAGGATCGGCCACCTGAGTTTTTTTATTCATAAAAGTATGAATCAGTACAGATGCCTGTCCGGCTGCCTTATAGCAAGACTTCCAGGTGTCCATTACTAAACCATCTGTACTTTGGATATTAAAATTATAAAATGAGTTGTATTGTGCATTGCCCTGCACTCCGGTTA
>NZ_JBFTNT010000188.1:0-17556 GCF_056397585.1 Pedobacter sp. 05L430
TCCTTTTCCTGCAAAGCGATGTTCAGATCGGTAATGCTCAAGTCGTTCAGCAGGTATCTTTTCTGCGCGATTTCATAGCGCTGGGTTGCAGTGAGATCTGCTTCTGCGTTGGTTTGCATTTGTTCTTTGATCATCGCAAACTGTCTCAGAATGGTATAGATCTCTTGCTCAAAGTTTATTTGTGCCTGCTTAACGGTTGCGGCTATCAACTTGCGATTGGACTGTGCCGTTTTAATTCTCGAAGCCGAACGTCCCCAGTCCAGAATAGGGATCTGAAAACCCAATCTTATTTCCTGCTGGTCCTTAGCACGGCTATATATTCCCGGAAGCCGATCCGCTACATTGGTCAATCCAAATGTTCCAAAGAGGTTTACTTTCAGGCCGTTTTCTCCCCGTGCTTTGGCAACGTCCTTATCCGCTTCAAGCAAAGCCCGTTTAAACTCTATGGATTTCTGACGGTTATCTTTTGCCTGCTGGACAGCAATTGCAGGATCTACCTCAAAAGTCAGCAGATGTTCAGGAAGGATAAGCTTAATCTGGTTATCCGCAGAAAAACCAATAAAGGATTTTAACTGAAGGTCAGCCGTTTCTGCATCCACATTGGCCTGAGCCACAGCTTTCCTTGCGTTCAACACCCCCAGTTTTAATCGTAGCAGTTCGTCTTTGGACAACCGACCCAGGGCTGCTTTGCCTTCACCGATTTTGTAAATGGTCTCATTGTTCGACAGATTTTTAACGGCGATATCCTTGTTGATCTGGGCAATCAGCAAACCAAAAAACAGTTCTGAGGCATCTCGTCCCACCACTTCCATGTCTTCTTTGTACTTTTTCTGTGATTCTTCATAACGCAAAGGTTCGATCTTCTGATCCCACAATAGAGAATTGAAGGCAAACAACGGCTGATTCAGGCCGATGATCAATGGATTCCCATTGTAACGGGTTTGTTTGCGGTCGAAATCTGAGAACCTCAATACATTGGAGCCAAGGAATACTTGTCCGCCGGTTAAACTGATATTTTGTGTGAGGCCAAGGTTGATTTGAGAATTATCGTTAATCACGGGCTTAAATTCTACTGTTCCATCTGGCTGGATCACCGGGATATTGGTTTTACTAAATTGTGGCAAAGTCCCATCCAGCGTAAGTTGTGGATTATAATTTGATTTAAATGTTCTATACTGCCAATACTGATTTTCACGAATGGTCTCGGCCTGTACAGCTGCTGTAGAATGCATTTTGGCGATACCGATAACATCGTTCAACTTTAATTTTACGGTATCACTATCCCCCTGACCTTTCCCGAGAATGGGCGTGAGAATCGCTGAAAATAATAGGATGGTTTTGAACATGATTTTGTGTGTCATTTGTTTTAGCTATTTGATCTTAACTTTACTGAGATGAATAAAGTCCTGCATCTCTGAGGTGATGACTTTTTCCCCTGCTTTAAGACCTGAAAGAATTTCCACATAATCGCTATTGCTTTCGCCAACTTTCACCTGGCGGGACACCGCATTGTCGCCCTCAATCACAAATACCTTTTGTTGTTCGGATCCATTAAACGCAGCGCCATTCTTAACTCTTATGGTATGCTCCTTGTAAGAGGTGACGACAAAAACATCAACCTTCAGGTTAGAGCGGAGCAGCTTTGAACTTTTATTGCTTAAGTTAATTGAAAATTTCACGGTTCCATCCTCCACAGCTGGCTGTACATTGCTAATATTCCCGAGCAAGTCCGTTTTAGCGATCCTGACTACAGCCGTTCTACCTGATTTAACCTCATCAGCATACGTATCAGAGATGCTGGCTTCAACCTTAAAACTGCTCAGGTCTGCAATACGCACCAACTCTTCGCCTTCATTGATTTCTGCACCGATCTTACTATTGACCCAGGTGATTACCCCGTTTCTTGGCGAAGAAATGGACGCATTTTTCAGTTTATCACTGATTCCTTTGATGTCCTTCTCCCGAATGTTGATTTCATACCCCAGGCTTTTCAGATCGGCCTGCATTGTTGCCTTCTGATTATCCATTTGGTTTTTGATCTGCTTCAGTTCGAGTTGTGCCACATTTAAGGTTAGGCGGGCCTGTTTGACATTTTCATCCGTACTCCCGCCAATCGCCAAGAGTGATTGTTCGTGATCCAGTGCCGTTTCCAGACTACTGATTTTCATTTGTTTAATGGAATACTGAGTCTTTAACTCATCGAGGGTTTTCTGCAGGCCCAGAGACAATTGGTTTATTTTGTTACGATTGACATGCTGCTCCTCATTCAGTTTTTCAAAGGAGAGCAACGCTGACTCCTTGTTCAGGCGCAAAATGGATTGGCCGGCAAGTACCTTTTCGCCAGCATTAAACATTACCTGCTCAATCCTTGCATCTACCGGTGAGCTGATGGTGAATTCATATTCGGGAGTAATAATCCCTGACGCAGGCACGGTCGCCTCCATCCTGCCTACCTCTGCAACTGAGGTACTGAGCGCACTTCCTTTTACTGCAGGCTCAACGATACTGCTAAATTGAATAAACCCAAAAGCGATTGCCAGGGCAACAACACTACCGATAATGTATATCCTGGTTCTTCGCCTGGCTTGTTCTTTGGATGAAATTTCACGGTCCATATGTATACTAATTTGAACCCTATGTTCCAATAGAAATGCCAGAAGTAACAAGCTAAAAATAAGCAAGTTACAATTAAGCTATAAAATTCAACTGTCTCATTGTGGACAGTATGTCTTAAAATGAACAGGAAATGGGCGATTTATAGGAAATTCAAATGGACGCGTCGAGGTAGAGACATGTCAGACACTACGCTTGCTTTTTTTTTCATCCAATTGCTGAAGAAATTTCTGAAAGCGGCTGATTTGGCTATTCAAATTATGCAGAATTACTTCCTGTTGTTGATTTAATTCGGTTAAATCAACGATCTTACCTTTCAGTTGTTTGATCGTCTCCACATTCAAAGCGATATCCAGTTCTTCAGGATCCAGGTACTGAAAAAAATTTCTTTTAAGCACCCCGGAAATCTGCACCAGGAGATATACATCAATCTTTTCGCTTTTAAATACCTGACTAAGCTTAAGGCCAGGTACATCAAGTTTCTCGGTCAGTTGTAACTGAGTATACCCCTGTGTTTTCATTTCCTTCCAGATGAGATTACCGATTTTCGAATACATTTGATTGTGTAGCGATTATTTTTATTGTCTATAGATGCAGCCCTACCCATAGTAAAACTAACATTGAATTTAGGAGAAATTCTGAAGTTGGATTTGAAGCCTATTTTCCGTTGACCTGGAAAAATCAAGACAGAATAAGATTTAGGCTAAGGCTATCGGAAAACAATGGCTTATAACTATATTTAACATCAAAGCATAAAATATGTGGTGGATATATGCATTACTTTCTGCATTTTTTGCAGCGCTGACAGCTGTCCTGGCAAAAATTGGAATAAAAGGTATCGATTCAAATCTGGCTACAGCAATCAGAACCGTTGTCATACTGTTATTGGCCTGGGCAATTGTTTTCTTTAAAGGTGGACAGACCGGCATTTCCGGCCTGACCAAACAAAACTGGGTATTTCTGATCCTCTCAGGTCTGGCAACAGGACTGTCCTGGATATTTTATTTTAAGGCCCTTCAAATGGGCAAGGTCTCTCAAGTAGCCCCTGTAGATAAGGCCAGTGTTGCGATCRCCTTAATCTTATCGGTTATCTTTCTTGGGGAGCCATTGACATACAAAACTATAATTGCGGTACTCATGATCATTGGCGGCACAATCATCCTCATTTTTCAATAGCAAAAATTGATCTTTTTCTGGAAATGCCGGATTGATCCAGAGTGCTCTTAGGAACTAAAACTTATAACTGTAACCCAGCCTAAAAACCTGGGTTTCCAGATAGTCGGTGCTGATGAGGCTAAACCCATTGCCCCTCACTTCTCTCCTTGGGTTAAGCGTATTGAACAGATCGGTACCATTTAAAAATAATTCACCCCTGCCATTTTGAACCTGCTTTTTCACACCCATATCAACTGAAAATCTCGACCCTATTTTTCCCTGGGGAATGATATCAGGCGCCAAGTAAACGGCGGAAAATTGCAATTCTGTTTTTTTAGGTAATTTAAACATCCCATTCAGCTTTGAATTCCATGAGGTAATGCTCTCCCTTGGCATGGTATATTGTGTGGGAACAGGGTATCTGTTGTTTATTGTAAATGCATCTATCGTGTTTCGGTATAGGGATACACCCGTATTGAACGAGAACCAGGTGGCCACATCCTGCTGATAAGTAATCTCCCCACCAGTATTCCGGCTTTCACCTGCATTTTGAAAAATATTGTAGATTAAGGTATTACCAGGTACCACTGTGGCAATCCTGGTAATAGTTGCATCAATCATCTTATGATAAATTGCAGAGTATACACTCCCCTTATTCCATGTTAGTTTATGCCCCAGTTCTATACTTTTGGTAAACTGCGGACGCAAGGTGGGATTGCCTACCTTAATCACCTCTGGTTCATCGTACTTAGGGAAGATCCGGATATCTACTTCATTTGGACGGTCGACCCTTTCATTGTAAAATACCGAAATCTTATTTTTATCGCTCAGTTTATAAGATAATCTCAGATTGGGAAAGGGACGCGTATAGTCATATCCATCACTGCTATATGTATTATGATTTGGGTTCACGTCATACTCGACCTTTACATATTCAAATCTCAGGCCTGCTTCCAGCTCAAAACGATTGCTCTCAAATATATAATTACCATACACTGCAGGAATGGTTTCCTTATAATCGGCCCATCCACCCGCATTTACGTCTAAAGGAGAATTCAGACCAGGAAAGAACTGCATATCCGTGGGGATGGTCCTTCTTCTAAATTTGATTCCGGCYTCCAGCCGGCCATGTTTCAAAGGCCTGATATAATCCAGATTTAAATCTGCTACATGTTCGTCAGAAAGCAGCTTAAAGGAATCCTCACCTGTGAAGCTGGGCATGATATTCGTAAAGAAATACTTTTCATCTTCCCTGTGAAACGTATAGTTGAAACCAGCATTCAGTAAATGCCCTGGCTGAACAAATTTGTGCTGGTACAAAGCTGAGGCTGTCGCGGTATATTTTACCTCGTCTTCGAGGAACTGCCAAAGGCGGTTCCTTACTGAGAAATCACTATTAAAGTAGGGAATATCTCCCCTGTCCAGAATCTTCTCCCTGTTCAGATAAGCTGAAAGTGTGAAGGTATTTCTATCATCCGGGTTCCAGTCCATTCCGGTCTTAATCGTAGAAAATGTAGTGGTCCTGTTCCGCTTCACTTGCTGATTGATTACCGTTCCGTCATCGTAAACACGCTGAGCGAAATCATTTCGGTTCAATGTCTGGGTGTACAACCAGTCGCCCTGCAAAAAAGTATTCATTTTATTTTTACGATAATTGAGTGAGACTGATGGGTTCAGCTTTGGGGTTGCCTGGTATTGCGGACGTATGGTAGGCAGGTTTTCCTTCCTGATCCATAAGGCACCCAGCCCGGTGGTCAGACCTATTTTCCCATTAAACCCTTCCTGTCTGTTCTTTTTATAGATGATGTTAATGATTCCTGCATTCCCATTGGCATCATACCTGGCTGAAGGGTTATTGATAATTTCAATGCTTTCGATTGCAGATGCAGGGATATTGTCTAAACCCGTCTGACTGCCGAAACCTGTTACCGCATTTTGTTTCCCGTCAATCAATACGGCCACCTTATCATTTCCCCTGAGCTGCACTTTTCCATCCTGAATAGTAACCCCGGGAATATTTTGCATCGCCTGCAATACTGAACCTCCGGTTTGTGTTGCATTATTGGCCAGAGTAAAAGTCTTTTTATCCATTCTAGCGGAGACCCCATCGGATTGCCCGGCAACGATTTTTACCTCATTCAGGACCTTGGCATCTTCTTCCAGTTCAATTAAACCAAGATCCAGGAAATTGCTCAATGTGCCCGCTGTAAAGGGCTGTCTGATCGTCTTAAAACTCACCATCGATATTTCCAAGATGTAATTTCCGTTTTTTACGCCGGCCAGGCTGAACCGACCTTCATCGTTTGTAACCGTACCAACTACAAAGCTGCTGTCCTTAGCTGCTTTAAAAACCACATTCACATACGGAATGGCAATTTTATTGCCATCTCTGATCATTCCAGATACGGTAACGCCTGAACTGGTCTGCGCACTGACAAAGAAAGGAAGTATTAAAAGCAAAAGGGAAATAAATCTATACACGATTATCTTTTTACCCAAAGCTGCATCTCAAATCTGAAGAAATGTTGAACCACATCTTTTTTGTTTTACTTTAGGAATTCTTCTTTTTCCTGAGACTCGAGAATAGCAATATTTTGCGGATCGAGACCATATTTTGGCATGATAATATCGTTTTCGATGCGTATCCAATATTACTTCTCAACTTTTGTTTTCAGGCTAACTGTTATAAAAAAGTTGTATTTCAACGGATTAAGCATTTATATATTCCCCATATTAATTTAATATGAAATATATGTGAATCTTAGTTTGTAGAATCAATTTGAGTTTGTACTTTTGCGCCGGAGAGCTGGCAGAGTGGTCGAATGCGGCAGTCTTGAAAACTGTTGACTGTCATAGGTCCGGGGGTTCGAATCCCTCGCTCTCCGCAGTAAGTACAAAAGCGCGTGTTTTAGAACACGCGCTTTTATTTTTACACAACACTGATAATCAATGATTTATATAACAACAAAAAAGAACAACCTGTGATAGGTATTAACGATTTGAGCTAAAATAGACCCTTAAACCCCCAAAGAGCATTAGGGATTCGAACACCTTCAATTGACATCCTCAGYGGTCAAAAGCGCAAATTTCACTTAAAAATTAAGTACTTTTCTGGCCTTCTACTCTTGACATCTTTTAGTTATTACAAAGGATTTGTAAAAATGCAAATAATATGTGGCTGATATATCATCATTAATCACATCAGCAGGCAGTTTCTCCCCGATATTAGCCATTATTACTTCTACACCCAGCAATTAATTGTTGCCTAAGTGGGCATTTCGGCAGATCTGGCCATTAAATCCGCGTTTATCGTGACAGTGGATTTCGCTTCAAGATTTACCTAATGCACAATACAGGCTTCAGATAAGTTCCGTTTGCACAGCCATTTTAACCAAAGATGCAATGTTACGCGCCTGAAATTTAGAAAGTAGGTTTTTTCGGTGTGTATCAACTGTAGTTACACTCACAAAAAGTTTAAGCGCAATTTCGTTATTGGTTAGGCCGTCGGCGATAAATTCCAGCACTTCTTTTTCTCTCCGGGTAAGGATAATTGTTTTATTTTCCTGTTCACGGAGTAGCTGAAAGGCATCACTACTCATATAGGACCTTCCCATCCTCACTGTAAAAATAGCCGCTAACAATTCGTTTTTTGTGGCATTCTTAAGCACATAACCCGATGCTCCGTTTTCAATTATCTTTTTGATAAAGCTTTGCTGATTAAAGGTGCTTAAACCAAGAATATGAATAGCGGGGTACTTTTCTTTTATGATTTTACAGAGCTCTATTTCACTTTCTTTACCTAAATTAATATCCATTAATATCACATCGGCTTGGTGATGCTTTAAAAAGGCCAGGCAAGATTCAGTAGAAGTAGCATGTCCCAGCCACTCAATACGCTTTTCATCCTGCAGCAACGAACGAACCCCTTCAATAACCAGGTAATGATCATCAACAATTAAAACACTTACAACGTTCATATCTTAAATTCAATTAACACCGAAGTACCCTTTTCTGGCTCGCTTTTAACATCTATTTTTCCCTTTAAAAAATCAACCCTATTTTTAATATTGGCCCAGCCAATTCCGCGCGTTTCAGTTAATAAATCCGGGTTAAATCCTTTGCCATCATCTTCTACAGTTACTGTTATAATTCCGTCGCTTTTAGCCAGTTGCACAATGGCAGTATTAGCCGAAGCGTGTTTCATGGTGTTATTTAACAATTCTTGCACTATTCTAAAAATGGTTATTGCTGTTGTATTATTAAGGTTAGCCGTTTCCATTCCAATAGACTGATAATCGACCTGCAATGCTCCAGTAAGATTTATATCTGCACAAAAATCCTTTAAAGCCGTATCCAAACCAAATTTTACCAAGGCTTCCGGCATCATATTGTGAGCCACTCTGCGCATTTCTTTTATGGAACTGTCCAGCATATCCATACTTCTATTAAATGCCCTTGCGTTTTCCGGCGTCATTACTAAATTTCCTTGCATATGTCCAAATGAGTGTTTTAAACCTGAGAGCATACCGCCCAGGCCATCGTGTAAATCTTTAGCCAAACGCGTTCGCGATTTTTATGCAGGCGCGTACACTTTGCAAAATAATGCGTACTATTTTGCAAATCCGTATCTTTACATCATCAAGTACCAGCTAACTATTAAAAAGCTAAATTAAGGTATGCCAGAACTTATCTTTATCACGGGCTGCAATGCTGCAGGCAAATCTACTTTTATCCGAACAAGATTGAACGAACTGGAGGGGTTCGAAATTCTGATGACAGATGTTTACAAAAGCCGGACTAAAGAACTTGCCTTAAAAGCCATAGCCGATAAAAAAGACATCGTTCTGGAAACAGTATTTAATGACAGTTCCTTTATTAACATTGTTGAGGCAGCAAGGAAAGTTTTATATTTATCTGGCTTTTCTTATTTTGTAAACAAATCGACTTTTACTGATGTGGTACTATGTTTACATCCTATTTTAACATGACATCTATTGGATCATAAATTTCACAATCAAGCTCCCTGTCTTGCCCATACTTGACGGCTCATACATACGGCGACCATAGTTGACGGCGGCGCTGATGTACATATTTCCGGATGGGTCGAAAGTTATGCCGGTATAGCTCATAGTGAGAAATGAAAACGTACCTGTAAGATCGTAAAACTCTGAGGAATTTAATGCTTTGTTTACCATGAATACCGGGCCAAATGTACAGCAGCCGCCTGATGCGACCGTGCCGTTATTATAGGACGATCCGGGTAAAAATAAATTGCCGGCTACATCTACCGCAAGCATAGATGTAAATCGTAAAGTTACAGACCCTTTGCCCCCCGTCCAACTAGCCATTTGCTTTGGTATCGGCCCAATAGTGCTTACAATGCCGGCGGGTGTTATTTTACGAATGTAATAAGCGCTACTCTCGACACCCCTGATATCATAATCACCATCGCTTACATAAACATTACCAGAGGCATCAGTGGCAATATGATTCAGGTTGCCATAGCTTCCAAAAGCGGCTKAGGTACCCTGGCCATCCACTTTTCCGGCTGTTGCCTTACCCGCAAAGGTACTTACCTGCCCTGCCGGGGTAATTTTACGAACGCGATAAACATCCGTAACAAACAAATTTCCAGAAACGTCAATAGTCATACCTGCCGGAGCGGTAAACTGGGCTGCAGTACCAAGCGCATCAGCATACCCTGAAACGCCGCTGCCCGCAAAAACGCTTACTGCTCCAGCAGATGTAACTTTATATATTTTAAAATCATTAGTTCCCACCGTATAAACGTTGCCTGCTCCGTCTACAGCTATGCCACCCAACTTAGTGCTGCTGTTGCCCACTTTGGTCAGCATACTTTTAACTCCAGCCGGGGATATTTTAAAAACGGTGTCCGTATTGGTATTCACATAGACATTTCCGGTGACGTCGGCAGCCATGTTTACGATAGAGGCACCATCAAACGCATTATCGGCCGGAATTTTAGTGATAACAAAGGATCTAACCGTAAAATTTGCAGGAAATAGGATGACCGTATCCTTATTAGTTACCGTAATCTGACCGGTGGTAGCTTCTTCAGGTACTACAACGATCATTTGGGTAGCTGTTATTGACTTTATGGTGGCAGATTTACTATTAAATTTTACACTGGTCGTACGCAGAACGGTGTCAAAGCCAGCACCTGTAATCGTTACAATCGTTCCCTTCATCCCCTGTAAAGGACTAATATTAGTAATAACAGTCTTTATCGGAGTGGTATTTATGGGCGCGCTTTTTTTGCATTGCACTGTAAAAATGGCCGTAACAATTATACCGATTATAGCCAGGTAATTTCGTGATTTTTTCTTCATAGTTTTCAAAGTTTATTCTCATTGAGTCACGAGTACAAGTAAACTATCAGCCCAGCTTTTGATCCTCCTTCTTGCATTTATAACATCATTTAAAGCAGTATGTTCGCATCACAATAAGAGGGGGATAAAATTGCTTTATCGAGATTGATCTTATACGAAACTACGACTTTAGTAAATAGGCTACAATACCCATATTTGGGTATTGTAATCATAGCAGCGACTCAGATAGTGCTGCTTCCTGATCACAATAGGTTGTTCCATTGAAATACTTTTCTTTGTAGTACTACTCACACAAGTCGTTAAAGGCTTCGTTTATTACTTTCAATAGCTATGAATTCCGGCAAATAATTTGGAGTACATCCATCTTTTATAAAGGACGATGAATCCAGCGTTCGTAAGTCAATTCAAATTTAGTTTCGCCATTGGTGAAATAGCTGCAGCAAGATGACCCGTATCCTCACAACAGACGGCATGGAAATTTAACCTCGCTTTTCCCAGCAACCTTTTTCGTCAAGAATTTTTAAATACCTGTTATATTCCTCCTTAGCATGATAAAGTAGATATAGATGATTGGTTAGCGCTGTGAGAAAATTAAAGAAAATTGAAAACTCTTCTTTCGAATTATAAAGCCCACCCCACTCATTTAATATCCATTTTAATGTTTTTCCATTCCGAGTGGTGACCGAAAATTCCAGGTAAGGCATATCAGCTTCAGTTTTTTTGTAATAGTCGAGCTGTAGCCTGTAAATAGCTATTAACATTAACGGCAAGGAGATCAGTAATAGCCAGGTCGGGAAAAGTGGGTTCGGATGCGACGGTAAAACGATGGTTAGGACTGTTAGTGAAAGGGTCAGCAACGTGGAAAAAAACCAAAACAGAATAGTTGAACTTTTTTGGCTATTATTAAAATGGAAGCGATAGGTTTTCATAAATGACTATTTTGAAGTAAACTTGTCCGCTATAAGCTCGGATCAAATTCCACGATCCATTCAATACCATATTTGTCTCTAAACATTCCGGCGTWTGTATTCCAAGGGCTGTCACCCATAGGCCCTTCAACCTCGCCCCCTACAGATAGGCCGCTAAATATCTGGTCTGCCTCTTCTCTACTTTCAGCACTGACCACTATTTTAGATCTGTTTTCGTTCTCGTTTACCTGTCCCATAAATTCGGGAACGTCATTGGCTATTAATACATTCTTTTTGCCAATAGGCAAAGCAATATGCATGATTTTGTTAGCCTCATGTTCTGCTATCGAAAATTCAGCACTTGCTAAATCTTTAAAACGAATGATCTTTGCGAACTCTCCGCCAAAAACTGATTTGTAAAAAGTGAATGCTTCTTCGGCATTGCCATTGAAGTTTATCCACGGATTAATTGCTCTCATAGTTATTCTATTTAAATGGTTAAATTTTATACTAGTATTCTCCGGTTTTAAGCATTCACGTTGCGAATGTGCCCCACCATTTTCTCCCTATATCTATTTCGGTAAGGAGACCAGCAGTTCTTCGAGGTTTTTCAAAGTCATAATGAAGCCTATTTTGAAGCCCTCTAATAATTTCTCCAGTCGTTCAAACGATTCATTAAAGATGGTAATATTCACTTTAGTGATGCCGTTTTTTTCGCTGAAACTGTAATCCCATTCAGAACCCGGCAATTCACGGTTTTCGTCTTTATCAGCAAACGTGTTGTACATCTTAAAATTGATTTTCGGGGTAATAGAAGTAAATTCCTGCACCGCCCAACGCTCCTGCCCATCGGGGCTGATCATGGCATAAAACCGGCGTCCACCTTCTTTAAAATCCATGTACTTGGTTTTGGCACGCATCGGCGCAGGCGCCCCCCATTGGTCCAGCAGCTCAGCCTTAGTAAAGGCATCCCATACTAAAGACTGTGCGGCATTAAATTCTCTGGTGATGTATACTGTTTTCGCCGTTTTATCAACGTTAAAATCAAATAGCAAATCGTTGTTCATTATTCCTTTGTTTTAATTATTGTTAATAATTGGTCCAATTGGTTAAATTGAGTTTCCCAGTTTTGTCTGAATTGGGCTAACCAATTATCAAATTCCTGCATTTTTTTCGCGTTAAAGTGATAGTAAATTTCCCGGCCAGTCTGCTCAGGTTTTATCAATTCACATTCGTATAACACTTTAATATGTTTTGATACCGCCTGCCGGGTCATATCAAATTTTTCTGCCATTACATTCGGCGTCAAAGCCTGAATGGCAAGTAAAGTCAAAATAGCCCTGCGTGTAGGGTCGGCTATAGCTTGGAATATGTCTTGTTTCATTTTGCAAATATTTAATCAGCAACCTTCAGGTTGCAAATATATGCGCAACTTTTGGGTTGCGCAAATTTATTTAAGTTTTTTTGGAAGAGGAATCGAAGTTTTAAAAGAGCATGTTGAGAAAGACCAAATGAGTTTTATAATAGTTTGCTTCCGTTCCTTCATATTCGTTTAAGCCATCTGCTGTTCAAAACTGAACAACGCATGTCCACTATCGGACAAAGATTCACAAGAAAGACCCAAATATTGTATTTACACCCCATATTATACGTTGTGGCATAAAAATGGAAACCACAATCACGAAATCAAACCATGCAACGATGTTTCTACTTAATTTCAAACTATCCCTGCGCGGCCTTTTGGAAAACCAATATTCCTCGCTCATCAACATCATCGGTCTCCATGTAGAGTTGGCGGGCCGTCTGCTACCAATCACCATCCAACCCAAAACTATTAAAGCAATTAAAATATGAACAAGTTTACCTGCTATCTCTTTGCCTTGACCCTCAACTGCCTATGTACTAAGGTAGTGGCGCAAAATAAGCCAGTATTTGACGGCCCTTCCTGGAAGCCACCCTATCAGCTTGAGCTGGACGGCTGGGGAATCGAACGTTTTCCCATCCCAATAGACTTCGCACCATCCATTACATACACTGGTGTGGAAGATATCCGGTTTACCAAAGGCTGGAGCAACCAGAAAAGCCCTGAATATTGGTCGTATGCGTTCCTATGGCTGCTGGACAATGCTCCTGTTCAAACTACAGTGATCCTCCAAAAAAACCTGAATGCCTATTATGACGGCCTTGTAGACAGGAACATCACCAAGCGAAACATTCCCAAAGCCCTAATCATCAAGACTGAGACCAAACTCCGGGCGATAAAAACAGAAAAAGGAGACATGCATACTTTCCAGGGAACTATCCGTATGCTCGATTATATGGCACAGAAACCAATACTACTTAATGCAAAAATCCATATCAAAAAATGCCCGGGAAGCATGCAAATAATTGTTTTTTACCAGCTATCTCCCAAACCGCTTACTAAACCGATATGGACGAAGCTAAATGCGCTATGGAGCCGTTTTAAATGCGGAGGATAAAAACGCGGTTGATCTCATACCTTTTACAAAAAATTAATAAAATATTGAAATCTCTGCTCCAATTCGGCCACCTTGCATCCCATAGGCAAAACACTACCCCTTGAAGAGGTCAATTCTATGGTAAATTCCTACGGGGCCTTTATACCGATCTCGATGCCGAATACACAACCTTATTTGATGGTGTAATAACTCTATTGTCGAGCCTTAAAGAGCAAGACAAAATTGTGATCGTGCTGAGCAACAAAGACTTAAGATTTCAGCAAGGTATTCGGTTCATAGTTCGCTAAAAGACACATAATTTATCGTTCGTTTGGATACACAGGACTTCATGAAACAGCACAAGACCAAATCTTTGGAATTGTATGTGAATAAAGCCAGCATGTATATAATTTGTCTCCTAGCTTACTTTCACCATTGGGTGCTGGAGGTAAATAATAACTAAGGACAGCAGGAAGAAAGGTACTTCAATCATCACCCCTTTAAGATCTCTGCCCAGTAAATGAAAACAGATAATTAACAGGATACCTGCTGCCATCAGGAAATTCCCCCAGACGAAAGTTTTAGGAATGAGCATCAGGACAACACTCAACAGCGTAAAGAAACCTAAAGCCATCACCCCCTGCTTGCCGATGCTCCATTTGCCAAACAGTTCCAGCATTTCGGTTTTACCCGAAAACATCGCCCAGCCTTGTTTGGTTCCCATGTAAGCAGCAAAAAGCATGAGTATGGTGTTTATAATTTTGATTATCATGATTTTAAGTTATGGATTTATCCAGGCAAATAAAAATGCAAGAGCAAAAATCCTATATCACTTAGGACTTTTGCTTGAAACCTCTATCTTGTAGTGTACCCTCCGTTCGCAAAAATGGTCTGCCCTGTAATCCACCAGCCATCTGTTACTAAAAATTCCACCAGCGGGGCAATGTCCTCAATCCGGGTAAGCCCCCCTAAAGCTGATGCCGATTTATGATAGGCAACAGCATCCTCCGACTCCTGTCCATAAAAAAATGGCGTATCCATTGGACCAGGAGCAACCGCAGTAACTGAAATCCCCCTATCTCCAAACTCTTTTGCTGCCGCACGGGTAAAATCCTCAACAGGTGCCTTTGCACCAGCATATGTCGAGTAATAACCCGTAAATGCAGCCAGTAATGAAGTCACTATAGTACAGATCTTACCATTATCGTTCAATTGTTTTCCAGCTTCCTGTAAAAAGAAATAAGCCTGTTTTGAATTGATGTCGAACATGCTATCGTACTCTGCTTCGGTTGTGTCTAAAAATGGTTTTTTCAGCACTTTACCCACCGTATTGATCGCAATATCAATACCACTAAATTTGGCTTTTGCTTCCGCAAACAGCTTTACCACATTTTCCACCCTGGTTAAATCGGCCTGGGTAAGGTAAGCCTCGCCACCAGCTGAGATAATATCGGCCAAGGTCTTCTCTGCATCAACTCTTGTTGACTCACTATTGTAATGGATCACTACCTTCGCTCCTTTTGCCGCTACATTTCTGCTAATTAAGCCACCCAGGTTTTTTGCACCTCCTGCGATCAGCACTACTTTACCTTTTAAATCGTTCCTGCTCATAATAAATTTTTTAAGATTATTGATAGTATAAAATTCAGCTATCGCCCTTTAAATAACATGGTGAACTTTTCGGAGCTTTCAGGTATTCGCTATTTTTTATGCAGTTTTCTAAACGCCCCAGGTGTTTGTCCGGTAAATTTTCTGAAGAATTTTGAAAAATTGGAGGGATCATACGTCAATCTCTTCGCAATGTCTGCAATAGAACGGTCCGTATGGAGCATCATTTCTTTTGCCTGTTCTACGATTTTCAAATCATAGAAATAACAGGGATGGTGACCCATTGTTTGCTGAATGGTATCGGTCAGGTGGGTATGAGAAACACATAAGGCGCTTGCGATTTCGTTCAAGGTCAACATTTCAGTGGCCTCACCGCTGACAATTTCAGCTAGATGAAGGTCTAAAAAATCAAAATAGGTCCTGGTAATTTCATCCCCACGTTTCATTGGCTTATTTGCGTTTAACATAAATAGGAAATTGCAAAGATTATCATAATTTAAGGTTTTCGCATGGTGAACTTTTCGGTATCGCTTTTTACTCAATTTACAAATCAGGTGGCATTAAAAAAGACAGCTATCTAAATTGGGATGTTCAACAGTCTTAATTTCCCCCTTGTCGTTTCTGCATTAATTTCCTGTAGAAATTTCAGGAGGCTACCTTAGGGTTGTCAGTGGGCATGGTTTATTTTGAATAAAAAAAATCATGAAAAAACTTGACCTGGCAAAAAAATACAAGCCCTACTATACCGCAAAGTTATCCAATCGGTATTTTAAGCAGTATACTTCAAGGTATACTGTTTTACCGGAGAGAACTATCAAAAACCGGCCAAAGTATGCCCGAAGTATACTTCCATCCCCGTTTGCAATGCAATAAGAGGGGTTCAACCAGACCTTGTAGACAAAATGGGTTCTGCTTATTGGTTTATCCATGCCTTTCTCAACGAAAGTTGACCACTGGAGGGGTTATTCATTTCAAAAACAGTTTTTGCGGCTTCATCATAATCGAGTCCTACCTTCATCAAACTCTCTTTTAAAGAAATTGTTTGTCCCTCTTCGACATAATCTTTAAAAAACTGACGAATCTCGGGGAATGTAAATGCAGTAATTACATTAAACAAGTCTTCGTCTTTAAAAGCTTTTTCAGGACCATATTTTTTAACCAGCTTTTGCATTAATTCCTGTGTACCAAGCTTTCCATTGGAAAGTTCTCTTAAGCGAATGTCAAGGCATAAACCTATCAAGGCACCTTTTTGGTAAAAATTCATATACTGATCCTGCCTTTTGATCGCATTAGTGCTCATCACAGTCATAGACAAGTTATTATCGAATCCTTCCATACCCTTGATTTTGGCTTCGATCTTTTTAGCAAACTGCTGAAGGCTGATCATCCGTTGTTTTATGGGCATATGCATGGTCGCATATTCAGTCATACCTTCATAAAGCCAGAGGTGCCTTGACAATACAGGGTTAAGAAAATTAAAATCCTGTACTTCCTTAGAATGGATATTGAGTGGCGTCAGAATATGAAAAAACTCATGAGAAGCAACATCAATTAATGCCTCGGGAAGCTGGTCTAAAGTTTCCGAACCGTACAGGCATACAGTGGAATTGCTGTGTTCAAGGCCATCAGCCATCAGTCCCCTTGGGATTTTTTCATGATAGATCAGAAATGCATACTCATTAACAGGCAATCTCCCGCCAAGGTATGCCTGCTGACTCCTTAAAATCGTGTCCAATCTGGAGGCTAAGGTTTTTGAATAAGATTGATGCGACTGCGAATAAAAGGAAACCAGGACTTTCGCATTCCCCACTGTGATCCAGGTGGTGTCTGGTACGCAATACATGACAGGTGCATCGACCAGATGACGGTAATCTTTTGCTGAAACCACATCTATAGTATCGTTCTGATGGGTGTATTCCAAGGCAGATGAGGGATAGAATTCCCGGTTTTTCTTTACCGTCACCTTGTAGCCTTTATTTCTAACTTTTTCAAAGTAACCGACGAGCGCATTATAGTTTAGGATAAAAAGTTTGTCTTTTTTAAAGGTACTTTCGGCAGATTTTGCTCCCGGAGTATTTTGCGGCAGATCCTCCCAACCGCTGGATACTTCATAGGTTATTCTAGCAGTATTCTTCAAGTCAGGCACGATCCAGGTATTCGTATCTAATCTTTTAACGGTGATTGGCTCTCCCTTCTTATTAAATGCCTTAAATGCGGAAACGTATTGACCAAAGTTCATCGCGTCATAGTAGCCCGGAATTAGCTTAGGCATTACAAATTTAGCTTCTCGCTGATTGGTTTTGGGTGGTACAAGGGAAACCTGCACCCTATTATCTCGCATATTCAACAAATCGATTTTATATTGATACTTATTGGTTTGAGACTGCGCCGATAATCTTGTTGAACAGATGAGTATTGCTACTATCAATAGGAACTTATTCATAGACATAATTTCTATAATAT
>NZ_JBFTNT010000189.1:0-8399 GCF_056397585.1 Pedobacter sp. 05L430
TGATAAGCTGCATGCGGAATTAATGCCAATGTGCCTTGTCTGAATTGCTGATCTGTCCAGTCTTTCCTTTCTGCAATTGCTGCTCTAAGATCCTCATAAGCGCTAAGCAGGTCTTGTTGCAGTTTTTGCCATTCCTGATCATTTACCTCACGGATTCTCCAACTCTCAGCCCAATCGGGCGAAGGCATTTTTCCGTCGAAGAATTCTAGCGCTACACGGATACTCCATCTTAAATGTTCAGTGTGCGCTGCAATAGTTGATCCACCTTCAACAGTAGGGGTTGAGGCCTGTTCGGCATCTATCTGTTCAATTGCTTTGGTAAAACCATGTCCCGGGTATCTATCTATCACCCAAGTGTAGTTGCTTGCCGGACCAACGTATAGTTCATCAAGCAATTCAAGTAATGATGAGATTATTGCTTCCATAAATATGATAACCATTATCTTTTTGAAATGTTTATAATTTTCGAATCAATGTTTTAGTTGGGTATGTATATAGACTTACATTTGTAATATGACAACGCCCTCTAACCAAATAGAAATACCATTGAGTAAAACCAAGCTTTTTCTTCTTTTTGCTGGTTCATTGGTTTTTGTAATATTAGGAATATGGTTAACTTGGTATGAGCTCACAACCTCGCCTTACCATAGAAAACGACCATATTTTGGCTTAGTAATAGGCCCACTTGCTAACATATTCTTTGGTACTGCCGCATATTTTCTATGTAAAAAGTTGTTCGACAGAAAGCCTGGACTTATCATATCTGATGAAGGAATTTTTGATAATTCTGGTGCGTTCAATATTGGATTAATACCCTGGACAGATGTTTTAAGAATCAAAGAGGTATCTGTAGGTAAACAGACTTTTATAAATGTTGTAGTTAAAGACCCTTTGGCCTACATAGCCAGACAAAAAGAACCCATACAGCGCAGATTGATGAAGATGAGTTATGACATGTATGGTTCAGCTATTGGGATTACCTCGAACGGTTTACAGTGCAGACGAAAAGATCTGTTGGAGTTATTAAAGGCAAATTTCAGGAAATGGAAGAGGAAGCAGAATCAAATAGTCAATGATAATCATATCTCCTGAAATTCAAGTAATGATGAGATTATTGCTTCCATAATAGAATAACCATCATCTTTTTGAAATGTTTTTAATTTCCAAGATCACATTCTTAATGTGTGAAATTAATTTCTCAGTATTTTAAAAGAAATAACAATTTATTTCTTTTAGTTTAATTGTGAGAAATATTATACCTACTAATGGGTATTGTTTCGTGTCTTATTGGAAAGTATATTTAACTAATATTTACATAATGTCTTTTTTACATAAAATTTGTACTGTTTTTATATAAAAGATTTATGTGTCTATACAAGTTCTATTAATCTGTTGAATGTATTTATATCATTAACCTTATAAAACGCTCTCCAAATGGGATTAAAAGCTCTTACTCAATCTGAACTGGAACATAGTTGCCAGGCTCAGCTGTTATCCATAGGAAACAGCATCCGTAATAACATCTTAAGGATAGAAGATATTGGAGATTACATCCCCGGTAGCGTTATGGTACAGGATTTAAGCCGGATGACCAATACATACATGAACAAGAATGGGTGTGATATCCTGAGGCATAGCAGCGAAGAACTGGAATTATTGGGGCCAGCGTATTTCAGCAAATTTTTCCCTGCCGAAGAGATCAGTATCTTAAAATCAGAGCTGCAGCATTTTGCAATGGAAAACGATGCTGGTAAAATACATTCGTTTTTTCAGCGTGTAAGGCCAGATGAGGGTAGCGAATACAAATGGTACTTTACCACTTCAAGGTTATATCCGTCAAACAATCCTGACGAAGGGTTAAGAATGATGCACATAGCTGTTCCTGCCGATACCTTAAGTTATGCAGGAAGAAAGCTAAGTAACCTGGTGCAGGATGATGTACTAATCCGCAAAAACCTGCATAAGTTCGTGTTGCTTACCATTCGAGAGAAGGAAGTAATCCGTCTTATTGTTGAAGGTAAAAGCAGTTTCGAAATTGCAAACTGCCTGTTTCTTTCTATTCATACGGTAAACAACCACCGAAAGAATATCATTCACAAGCTTGAGGTTGCCAGTTTGTCACAGCTGATCAAATTTGCAGTGGCTTTTGCCATCATTTAGTTTTAAAGTAAATCCTTGATACTTAGTGTAAAATGACTAGCGCTAGCTATTTTTTTTAAATAGGCAATTTGTGACCTTGGTATAAACCAGATCTAAAATTAATTGTTATGATATACTCGGTAGTGAAGGGGGATACCCTAAGCAGGATTGCCACAAAGTTTGGCGTTCCAATCAGCAGTTTGATCATATTAAATAATATCACCGATCCTAATCGTMTGTTCATTGGTCAGGAACTGCAAGTTCCCAATATACAGGACGTTCCCGCCAATGCCACATTCACCGCACCTACTTCCGCCAACAGTTTAGTAGCAAGGGCGCGTTCAGTCATAGGTAGTGCTATTGAATACCGGCTTGGCGCAGGTGGAATGTTACCCACACTTCCCAAACCTTCATCTGATGGTTTTTGTGATTGCAGTGGATTTGTATGCTGGGTACTAGGGCTATCCAGGCAGACCAAGAGTCCTTTTTATAAAAATTTCGGTGGATGGATCTATACCGATTCCATGGAAGCAGATGTAAAAGCGACGAGCGGAATATTTGATAAACTCAGCGTACCTGAACCAGGTTGTATCGTTGTTTATGGAGCTTTGGAAAAGATAGGACACGTTGGAATTGTTTCAGAAGTCACTGGTGGAAAGATGTCAAAAGTCGTTCACTGTAGTTCAGGTAATTCCAGAAGATTTGAAAAACGCGCTATACAGGAGACACTACCCACTGTCTTCGAACGCCCAGATATATTGTGGGGTAAATTTGTAGGTTAAAGCAACAAATTATGAACAAGTCAACCGTCTTATTCCGAAATACAACAGCATTAATCCTTCTTTTGGCAGGAATATATCTTTCCATTTCTGCAATCATCGCCCTTCCTTTGTTGGAGGAAGAGGCCGGTTATAAGAAAGATGAATATTATAAACTAAATGAACGGATTGATGAACAGATGAAGCCGACGCTGGCCTATCTCAATGATATTAGCATAGATTCTAATACGAAATTGAAGTTCGACAGTATATCTGTACTATTAGGCAATACTAATAGGTCAGAAACTATTGATGCAAGATTTAACATGAATAAGCGGAATGTAATGGAAAGCATTAAAGATCAGGCAGAACATTGCAAGCAACTTTATGAAAACACAGGAGTACTAGGCAAGATCAAGAAAGATGCCTATGCAAGCAAGATTGTGCTTAATTATTCTGAACTCTGTAACGAGACTAAGCAAGAGGTATTCAAAAAGTATCAGGGTGCTCTTATTCAAATTTCCAGGCTATATGCTATTGCGCTCAAAGATAAATCTCCTAACCATCAGATCACCAGAAAAGAAAATCTTAAGCTTGATGACTTATTCCTGGCTTTTGTACCCAAAGAAGTTAGGGAACCACTCCAAATGAAAAATTCTGGAATGGGTGCTTTTTTTCCCGCACGCTGGGCGATGGATGCACAGTCACAAAATATAGCCATTATTATCGGCTTAGTGGGTTTTGCACTCTTTGGTGCTGTTCTAGGTGCTTTTAGTAAGCCGGGATTTAATAACGTTAATATAGATAATATTCGTACAGATGGATTAATCTACTATGAGATTCTTGTTGTTCTAGTGAGGGGATTTTCTGCCGCATTAGTTGTATACCTTTCTCTAAAAGGTGGGCTCTCCTTGATTACGACAACAAGTTCAGACAAAATTAATCCATACGTCATCCTTTTCCTATGCTTCATTTCAGCAGTTTTTAGTGATAACATTTGGGAATGGGCTAAAACAAAGCTTGTGAGCAGTGATCCTAAAAAGGATCCAAATGATCCTAACGATCCAAATGGAAATACTGGGGTATCAGTAGGAAATACCGATCCCGAATCTTCCGGAGGCGGTGCAGACATCGGAGCAGAGATACCAGCAGAATTACCAATTGCTCCCGGAGCAATTGCAGATCAGCCAGCAGCAGTACCGCCAGCTGCCGATATTCCTGAAGCTATTTTACAGGAGGCCATAGCTGCCAAGTATCCGGAATGGAAAGAAACTTTTAGTTTACTAGACGGTATTATAGGGAAGAAAGTCCTGGCGGATCAAAGAGAAGTAAATGCGATTGTTTTTAAGACTGATAAAATTCATCTTGACGACCCACTATATTGCGCAGAACTTCCCACAACGATCACTTATGTGGCTCAGGATAATCAGACTTACAACATCCCAATTGACATTTTAGCAGTTTAGCAGAATGGCCCTGCAGAAAAATATACATTACGCTTTGATAGTCTAAAAAATGAGAGATTTTATTGATAAAAGAGAAGGAAAGCTTACAATAATCCGATTTATAGGGTTCTGCTTGTTGATTTTAGGCACCGTAGCTTTGATGTTGTGTTCATTTTATACTGGCCCTACCATTCCAAGTAAAATTGCGATTTTCTTCTTCATTACTATGCTTGGGTTTTCATTCGCGTTTCCGTCAATGCTAGAAGGTCGAGAGGGCTTAAGTACTATGCGGATAGTGGTGTTTATGGTCACAAATATCATATGCATGCTGCTGCTCAAAATCGGATGGCCCGTCGATTCTATGGATGATATCAAAATTGATCAATATTGGTTGGGAATAATTGCATTTGTTTTCGGCGCAAAAGCAACACAAAGTTTTTTTGAGAGTAAAATGGCTGTRCCAAAAACCTCAGAGCGATCAGGAACAGGTGCTTTGGAATTTAGTTCTGCTGAAATAGTAAGGCTTGCTGTCCTCCAAAACGAACAGTATTTAAAAGTCAAATTTCCAAATATACTAACTGTTAGTGACGCCGTTGATAAGAACTCCGATCCGGTAACTCATGTTGTTGCGATTTACCTTAAGGACAATGAGCCGACAGGTATCCCTTCATTTTTAGAAGCTAGAATGCCTGATAATTCTATTAAAGCCGTCGAAACCGAGATTATAAAGGGCGCAGGAAAAGCAAGAATCCAGTATTCACAGCTTAATTCTGATGTGGCAAGGGAAGATAATGCAGAGTATGCAGGTTCCATTTGTTGTGGAGTAGTATCAACAATAAAAAACAATACCTTCAAAGGCATCTTGACCTCAGCACACATCTTCTCAAATGGAGCATTTGATGACAGATTTAATGGCATGTTGAACCGATCGGATCAGACTCCAATTATCATAAACAATACAGAGGCAGGGAAATGGTACTACAAGATAATGGACTTTAGCCAAGATCTGGCCATAGCTAAGGTGGAAGATCTGCCAGAGGATTCAAATTATGTTAAATTCAATAATCAGTTTCATCAGGTCATTGACAAGGATGTTAAAACTGACTTTGCCAACATCACAATGTTATCTAAGGGTAACAAGATCAAAACTGCCTTTATTATTGATTACAATGTCGGATTCCCTGTTCACTACGACAATGGACCATTTTTTAAAAAAAACCTCATATGCATCGGAACCACCAATAAAAGAGAAACAACAATGCCAATATCTGATGATGGTGATTCTGGAAGCTGTATTTACCATACCAAAACAAATAAATTGATTGGGATGTTGCTTGGCAAAAATGAAAAATTTTCTCTGGTATTACCAATTGAAGAAGCCCTGAAAACGTTCAATCTTAAAACCATATAAATATGAGATACATTTTATTCTCGCTTTTTATCCTGTTAACTACCACATTTGTTCAAGCTCAAACTTTTACTATTGATGCTAAAGGCAAGCCCTTACCCGCAGTTGACGGCACTAAGTTCAAATCGATTACCTTTATCGTCGATAAGGCTTTTAAAAACAAAACCTTTGAGATTTATCTTGAAGATGGGACCACAATCGCTAACAAAGATGAGTCAGTGCTGGATAAGGATTTGTCAAGAAATCTTGATGATCTGAATTATACTGTTAAGATTGAGGAGGACCACAAAGTCATTGGATGCAATAAATGCTTGAGTATAACGGATAAATTTACTGTAAAACTCAATGGCAAATCTTTGGGTACGTTTAGTTTAACACCCATAAACCCAGATATCGATAAACCTATTGTTCAACAGGAAATCTACAGACCAGGTTCTATCATCAATGATGCTTTGTTTATAGCTGCGGCTAAAGAAACCGAGTCCAAGGCATCTACCATCAAAAAGATTCTCGCAACCCAATATAAGATCAATTCATCTAATGAGCTGGATGCCAATCTGTATCTAAAAGATGAGATTAGGTATGTTTTCTTGGGCACTCCTCAAGGTGGACTAAGCCTAAAAGGCCTCGCTAGCTCTGTGGGAGGGCTTGATGTCACGAATATCGCAGACGGTTTCGCTAAATTTATTGTTAAACGCACTAAGGAGGAGCTGAGTATTGCTTTCTTTCAACAATTTAAAAACGAACTCGATACCTACAAAGATCTAAAAACCGTATTTCCAAAAACGCACGGACTGTTGACAGTCATAGACAAGGAAATTTATACTTATAGCAACTATATTAACAATCTAAGGGAGGCATTCCGGGCAGACATAAAGCTGCTCGACGAAAATTTACCAGGGATTGTGGATAATAACAAGGCGTTTTTTAATCTGGACAAAAATTATATTTATCGAATCTCTTTGCTGTCAGGTTGTTATCTCTCCAGGTCGCTTAAACATGATATGCATCCCGGTGATATACTGCAAGGATTCCCATTGAATTACTTTTACGGCGCTCCGGCAGCAGACCAAAGTAAAATAAATGTGCTTAAAGGATCAATCCAAACCCTGCAGCTCCTCAGCGAGTCGCTAAAAGAAAGTGATACTTCAAAAGGTAGATATTGGGTCGATGCTGCTAAATTAAGGGAACTGGCCGACAAACCTCTGGCTTTAAAAATTTACATGGGTCTTCTGGTAGAGACAGCAAAGATTAAATACAACAACATCCCGTATTCAAATTCCGCAAACCTTTACGCACTGCTAAATGACCGGACACTCGTAGATAACTTCAGTACTCATTATCCCAAGTATAAACAATTTATTGTATCTGTGGGAGCAAAAACAAATGAATTGAATAAAATGATAAAAGAGTTTGACGCAACCGCACCTGATTCGGTAAAAGTTGAAAAATATGCTAAATACTTCAGGGCTACTGTCGAACTATTTCAGTCTGCCACGGAAATATCTGATCTGCCAGCTATCTCAGCGGTTACAGATATGGTTTCACTAAAAGCAGATTCCGAGCCTTATTTTAATGTTGCGTATCAAGTTACCGACCTTGTCAGTGCCATCAATAGAAAGCGGTATCCAGAAGCGGTCAACAACCTTGTATTAATATATAATTCTATATATGTCTGGCCCGCGCTCGCCCAGATACCAAACAACCCCAAAGAACTAACAAAGAAAGAAAAAATCGCAATAGCTGATGATCTCATTGCTGCAGCCAAGGCAGATGGTACGCCGGACATAGGTCCTATTGTTAATAAAGACGCAAATGTTGCAGCCACTATACAAAACAATAGCCCGACCTTAAGATATGTTAACCATATCGTGGCCGCAATGGCCAAATATGGTGCATTCATGGCTAATATGATAGAAGCTAAAAACAGTGAGGAAGTGGCAGAGGCTATAGAATCGGTTGCTTTGCCGGTAGGAAGTGCCAGTATCAAACGTAAATCTAGTTTCAATGTTTCCCTTAATGCCTACTGTGGCCTTTTCTTGGGAAATGAAATTATAAAGGGCCTTGATGACCACCATCCTCTTGAGAAGGTTAATAGCTTTGGTCTTGCGGCCCCGATTGGCATAACCCTCAGTAGAGGAAACAGTTTCTTTCCATGGCCGTTTTGCTTTTTCGATAAGGGCAATTCGGGCTGTTCGTCCTCATTATTTGTTTCCCTTGTAGACTTGGGTGCTGTGGCTGCTTTCCGGTTTGAAGACAGTAAAACTGAACAAGTACCGTCAATACAGCTAAAGGATATATTATCTCCGGGTATTTTCTGGTCCTTAGGCCTTCCCAAAGCACCAATCTCGATAAACTTTGGCGTACAAATGGGACCGAATCTGAGAAAGGTCACTGTCGTAAATAATGAGTATTCTGGTAACACCTACACTCGATATAGTATGTCTATCTGCGTTGATATACCTCTTTTAAATCTCTATACTAAATCAAAGAATTGATAAATACGGAATCATTAGTTCGGCTGCTAAATTTTTTCATTCATATCATATACAAGAGCAACAATTATCCAATTACCGTTACCAACTATTCTGCTATGTTTTACTCAAATAGAATCACAATGACCAATCTTAATGTAATAGAAAGTATTGT